>JAJTHX010000417.1 GCA_021300125.1 Betaproteobacteria bacterium
CAGCGGCACGATGATGCGGATCGGCCGCTCGGGAAATTTCTGCGCTGATGCGATCAACGCCATCGCCGACAACACGATGGCAGCCAGTGCCTGCAGCAGTTTCATCTCTACTCCCTCCGGTTGCGTGGACGGCTTCATTGCGCCGGGTCTTGCGCCCGTTGCGCGCGGCGGCCGGGATGGCCGCCGATGCATGTTACGGTCCGCGCCGGCTTCGCACAATGCGGTCGCGCGCGCGGACCTGTACCATCAGCCCGCCGCCACACCCCAGCGGCCGCGGTAAAACCGCTCGCCCACCGGCTTGCGTGCGCGCGGCTTGAGTTCCTTCTGCCGGGTCTCCTCATCGGCAATGGTGTCCGCTTCGGCCTGATAGCCCACCGCAACCATCGCCATCGGCGTGAAGTCTTCCGGTATCGAAAACGCGGCGCGGACTTTGGCGATATCGAAGCCGCCCATCTGGTGCGCCACCAGGCCCTGGGCCACCGCCTCGAGGGACAGCGACAGCGCGGCCATGCCGGTGTCGTACTGGGCCCAGCGGTTGGGCTGGCCGTTGTGCTCGAAATGCGTCGCAGCGCAGGCCAGCATCAGCAGCGGGGCCCGGTGCGCCCACTTGTGGTTGCTCGGCGACAGGCAGTCGAATGCGGCCTGCCAGCCTGCTGCATCGTCGGCGCGGTTCCACACCAGGAATCGCCAGGGCTCGGCACCGAAGCACGATGGCGCCCAGCGCGCTGCCTCGATCAAAGCGGTGATGTGCTGGTGGCTGACCGGCCGCTCACCATCATAGGCGCGCGGACTCCAGCGCCGCGCCGCCAGTTCATTGATCGTTACCGCAGTGAGTGCGCGTCGATCTTTCATTTTTTTCTCCTTTAATATCAATGAGTTATAAATTTTCTTCACTCCCGTCGGCAGAACCCTCGCCGGCACCGACCGCCACCAGATGGGTCACCCGTGGCGGTTCGTCGCCGCGATGATAAGCGCGTACCCGCGACAGCAGGGGCGCATCGGCCTCGGTAACGCGATCGTGCTGGCGCTGATGCTCGCCCCAGGACTCGACCACGAAACTCTCGACATAACGCCCGGCGTTCTGCGGGTCCTCGAACAGATTCCAGGCCATTGCACCGTCACGGCAGCGCACGCGTTCGAGCCCAAGCGCCGCCTCGACAAACGCCGCGGCATCCGCCGGCGCAATGCGGTATTCCACCTGCACCGTCACCGGCCCGCGCTCGGTCGCGATGCCGGCCGGTTCCAGCGCGCGCATCAATGGCGCCGGTGCGCTGCGCGCAACGCCATCCTCGCCGCCCAGCGTCATGCGCCAGGTCAGCAGCATCGCCAGCAGCGATGCGATGGCCGCCGCGAACAGCGCAGCCGGCACGCTCCATTGCGTGGCCACGCCACCCCAGATCACCGCGCCCCCGGTCATGCCCAGGGCATACACCATCAGGTAGATCGACAGCGCGCGGGCGCGCACCCACTGCGGCACCGCAGTCTGCGCGCTGACATGCAGCGTTGACAGCAGGGTCAGCCACGCGGCACCGGCGGCAAATACCGCCGGCAGCAGCGCTGCCAGCGTCGACGCCAGGGCAAGCCCCACTGTTGCGGCGGCAAACAGCACGGTGGCACCGCGCACCAGCGCATCGCGGCTCAGGCGCCGGCGCAGCCTGGGCATCACCATCGCCGCGCTCACCGCGCCGATGCCGATGCCGCCCAGCAACAGGCCGTAGGCATTCGGACCGCCGCCGGCATTGAGCGCAACCAGCGGCAGCAGGGCCCACGGCGCCGAGGCAAACACGAAAAATCCGGCCGCTCTGGCCATCACATACTGCAACGCCGTGGCCTGGCGCACGTAACGCAGACCCGCGCGCAGCGCGCCGGCAAAACGTTCGGCCGGCCCGCTGGACGCTGGCGGGCCGCGCCGCCAGCGCGCCAGGACGACGATGAGTCCGGCGAACGACAGCGCATTGAGCAGGAAGGCCGCCTGCGGCCCGGACATCGCCACCACCACGCCCGCGCAGGCAGGGCCCACCGCCCGCGCGAGGTTGACGCCGAGACTGTTGAGTGCGATCGCCGCCAGCAGCTGGGACTTGGGCACCAGTTCATGCACCGTGGCGGCCCAGGCCGGCACATTCAGCGCCGCGCCGCAGGCCAGCGCGAACGTGAAACCGAGCAGCGACCAGGCCGACAGCCAGCCCAGCATCGAACTCAGCGCAAGCATCAGCGCCACCAGCGCCATCCAGCATTGCACCGCGATCAGGTAGCGCCGGCGGTCGATGATGTCGGCCAGGGCCCCGCCGGGCAGGGCGAGCAGGAAGATCGGCAGCGCGGTGGCCGCCTGCACCAGGGACACCATCACCGGCCGGGGGTCGAGCGTGACCATCAGCCAGCCGGCGCCGACCTCGTGCATCCAGGTGCCGATGTTGGACACCACGGTGGCAATCCAGAGCGCGCGGAACAGCGGCTGGCGCAGTGGCGCCCAGGCGGAAGGTGCGGTGTCGGAGTCGGGCGCGGTCATCGGTGGCTCATGCTGACCGGCCATCATAACCGAGCGCACGCAGTGGATTTCAGGCGCCGCCTCGCTGTAAGCTGCGGCCTTCGCTCATACTCCCAATTACCCTCACCCGGAGAATCCATGCTTTCACGCCGCTCGTTCCTGTCGGCAGTGGCCGTTGCCGCTGCACTCAAAAGCGTCGCCGCCCGCGCCCAGGAACGTTTTTCCCCTTTCGTCGGCAGCAACCCCGAAAACGTCACGCGCATGGTCGAGCTGGCCGCACCCAAGACCGGCGAAACCGTGATTGATCTGGGCTCCGGCGACGGCCGCATCGTTTTTGCCGCAACCCAGGGCCGCCCCGGTGTGCGCGGCATCGGCGTGGACATCAACGCCGAGCTGGTGGCCAAGGCCAACGCGGCGGCCAAGGAACAGAAACTTGCCGACCGCGTGCAGTTCCTGCACCAGAACGTGTTCGACGCCGACCTGTCGAAAGTCGACGTGATTTTCATGTGGCTGTTTCCGGAGCTGATGCGCCTGCTGCGCCCGAAGATCCTGCGCGAGGCGCGCCCGGGTACCCGCCTGGTCGCGGCAACGTGGGACATGGGCCCCTGGTGGCCGGCCGATGCTACTGATGATCCCCCGGGTTCCTTCATGACCATCCGCCAGTGGGTGGTGCCGGCGCGCATCGAGGGCAGCTGGGAATGGGAGATCAGCCTGCGCGAGCGCAGCTACCGTTTCGAAGCGCTGCTCGAGCAGCGCGTGCAGCAGGCCGAAGGACAGATCCGCGTCGGCAACCGCCGAGAACTGCTGCAGAACATGACCCTGCGTGCCGCAGCACTGGCCTTCACCACCCAGATCACGCTGCCCGGCACCGGCTACGCCCGGCTCTCCTTCAACGGCAACGTGCAGGGCGACGCGATTGAAGGTACGCTCGAAGCGCAGATCCCGAAGCGCGGCGAGGACAACGAAACCGAGACCGTGCGCCTGCCGTGGCGTGCGCGGCGTTCGGCGGGCACCGCCTACTTCGCGCCCACCGGCACCAACATCAACTGAAGCCCGCGACCCGGGGTGGATCCGGGTCTGCGCCGTCCAGGCTGAATCGTGACCATGACTGCGCCGGAGTCGACACCCCGGGATGGCCGTGATTGCACCAGACATGCGCCTCGGACCGGTCTGCATCCAGAGACAGGGGCGTTCGCCGTGTGACACGTACACGACGGGCTGGCCTGCGCCGGAGACCGGCTGGCGTTCAGGCACGCGGTCGGGCCGCCGCGAACTGGGCCACGCGCCGGCCGAGGTGTTCTGCGGTCTTCAGGTCGCTTGCAGGAATCGCATCGGCGCCCTGATCGACATTGGACTGGGTCATCAGTCCGGTGAAGCTGCCCATGCGGTTGAGATCCTCGGGGCTGCCCTTGCTTGAGTTGTTGCCGGGCATCAGGCCCAGGCCAACCCAGACCATGCCGTGCTGCATCGCCAGCGTGAACATCTGGTTGATGGTGTTGTACTTGTCGCCATTGACGCTGCCGGAGTGGGTAAAACCGGCGGCAATCTTGTCCTTCCAGCCCTGGGTGAACCAGACCTTGGAACTGGCATCGGCGAAAGCCTTGAACGGTGCCGACGCACTGCCCATGTAGGTCGGCGCACCGAAGATGATGGCATCGGCGGCGGCCAGATCCTCCCAGCGCCTGTCCGCGTCGGCGACACTGATCGACTGCACGGTGACTCCGGACAACTGGGCCGCGCCACGCGCGACGGCCTTGGCGATTTCAGCGGTATGGCCGTAGCCGCTGTGGTAAACGATGGCGATTTTGCTCATGAAGTTGACTCCTGTTGGTATCGGTGGAAACGCTTGCGGATGGTTGATGGCGGCATTCAGGGCAGGTCGAACACCAGCACCTCGGCGTCGCTGCCGTTTTCGATGCGGATGATTGCGGCCCCGGTTTTCATGGCATCACCGGCGCCCAGGCGCTGGCCGTTGACACAGAGGCTGCCGCGCGCGACATGGACATAGCCGCGACGGCCTGCGGCGATGGTGAGCTGCGCCGCCTCGTTGCCGTCAAACAGCCCGGCGTGGAGAAAGGCGTCCTGGTTCATGCTGAGTGAACCGTCGCGCCCGTCCGGCGACACGATCAGGCGCAGACGGCCGCGCCTGTCTTCCGCAGTGAAATGCTTCTGCTCGTACGAGGGCTTGATGCCAGTGAACTTCGGCTCGATCCAGATCTGCAGGAAGTGCGTGGCCCCGTCCTTGCTGTGGTTGAACTCGGAATGGCGCACGCCGGTGCCTGCGCTCATGCGCTGCACGTCGCCCGGCACGATCGTCGAGCCATTGCCCATCGAGTCCTGGTGCGCCAGCGCACCGTCGAGCACGTAGCTGATGATCTCCATGTCGCGGTGACCGTGGGTGCCGAAGCCGGCCCCGGCCTGCACACGATCCTCGTTGATCACGCGCAGCGGGCCATAGCCCATGAGCCCGGGATCGTGGTAATCGGCAAAGGAAAAGCTGTGGTACGAATCGAGCCAGCCGTGGTTGGCGTGGCCGCGGTCTTCACTTCTGCGCAGTTCCAGCATGATGGTGTCTCCTGTCATCGGGGTTGCGTGCTGCAATGGGACGTATCCTGGGGAGACTGCCGGGCTCAAGAAAGCGAAAAGAACTGACCCAGTCAATCAGATTTTTTGAATAAAAATATTCAATTAAAACAGATAGTTGTATATGTTTTGGGAGTAAGGCAGAATCATGGCCATGAGCCTCCGCCTGTCCCTCGATGCCCTGCTGGTGATCGACGCAATTGACCGCAGGGGCAGCTTCGCCGCCGCCGCGCACGAGCTGCACCGCGTGCCTTCGGCCGTGACCTACACCGTGCAGAAACTCGAACAGGATCTCGACGTGCTGCTGTTCGACCGCCGCGGCCATCGCGCCAAGCTGACCGTGGCCGGGCTTGAACTGCTCAACGAAGGCCGGCACCTGCTGCGTGCCGCCGGCGAACTTGAGGCGCGCGTGAAGCGCGTGGCCACCGGCTGGGAAGCCGAACTGCGCATCGCCTACGACGGCCTGATACCGGCGACCGCAATGCTGAAGCTGGCCGGTGACTTTTACGCCGGACACACGGAGACCCGCCTGCGCTTCTCGAGCGAGGTGCTCGGCGGCTGCTGGGATGCGCTGGCGTCCCATCGCGCAGACCTCGCCATCGGTGCCTCCGGCGAGGGGCCGGCGGGCGGCGGCTGCCAGACGCGGCCGCTGGGTGAAATCGACTGGGTGTTCTCGGTGGCGCCGGCGCATCCGCTGGCATAAACGCGCGAGCCGCTGACCCGCGAGGACATCCTCGCCCACCGCGCGGTGGTCGTCGCCGACAGCTCGCGCAACCTGCCGCCGCGCACCACCGGACTGCTGTCGGGTCAGGACACGCTGACCATCGCCGATGCCGCGGCCAAGCTGCGCGCGCAGGTGATGGGGCTCGGTGTCGGCTACCTGCCGCAGTGCCTGGCCCAGGCTGCTGCGGCGCGCGTAGAGCTGGTGCTCAAGCGCACCGAGGAAGCCAAGGTCAGCCAGATGATGTATCTGGCCTGGCGCACCGCATCCCGCGGCAAGGCGCTGAAGTGGTTTGTCGACCGGGTTGATCAGCCGGGATGGCTGGACCGCGCACTGGAAACCGCCTAGGCCGCGGCGGCGTCTGCAGCGCCTGCCCGGCGCCCTCCGACGATGTAGGTATAAGCAACCGGGATCACGAACAGCGTGAACAGCGTGCCCACAGTCATGCCCCCGACCACCACCCAGCCGATGGCCGAGCGTGACTCCGCACCCGCGCCGGTGGCGAGCGCCAGCGGCAGCGCGCCGAGCACCGTCGCCGCGGTGGTCATCAGGATCGGCCGCAGGCGCAGCGCGCAGGCCTCGACCAGCGCCTCGATTTTCTCGCGCCCCTGGTCGCGCAGCTGGTTGGCGAACTCCACGATCAGGATGCCGTTCTTGGTGATCAGGCCGATCAGCATGACCAGCCCGATCTGGCTGTAGACGTTGAGCGTGCCGCCGGTCAGCTTCATGGTCAGCAGCGCGCCGGTCACCGCCAGCGGCACCGTCAGCATGATCACCAGCGGTCCGCGGAAACTCTCGAACTGCGCCGCCAGCACCAGGTAGATGAAGGCGAGCGCCATCAGGAAAATCAGGTAAAGCTGCTGGCCGGACTCGCGGAATTCGCGCGACTGCCCGTCAAGCGCGGTCTGGTATTCCGGCGTCAGCACCTCGGCCGCTGCGGCATCGAGCGCAGCGATCGCCTCCGACAGGGTGTAGCCGGCGCCGACGTTGCCGGAGATGGTCGCCGCACGCAGCCGGTTGAAATGGTTGAGCTCCTTCGGCGCCACGGTCTCGGTCAGGCGCACCAGGTTGGAGAGCTGGGTGATGTCGCCGCGCGCGCCGCGGATGTAGATCGAAGTCAGGTCGGTGGGCTGGCGGCGGTCCTTGTCCTCGAGCTTGACGATCACGTCGTACTGCTTGCCCTCGCGCTTGAAGCGCGTGACCTGGCGGCCGCCAAGCAGGGTTTCGAGGGTGCGGCCCACGGCGTCAACCTGGATGCCCAGGGCCGCTGCCTTGTCGCGGTCGATGTCGATCGACAGCTGCGGCTTGTTGAGCTTGAGGTCGCTGTCGAGATTGGCGAGCGCCGGTGACTTGCGCGCCGCGGCAAGCAGCGCCGACACCTTGCGGTCAAGATCCTCGTAGGAGTTGCCCTGCACCACGTACTGCACCGGCGGATTGCGGAAATTCTGCCCCAGCGAGGGCGGATTGATCGGGAAGGCCAGCACGCCGGGCATCTGGCCGAACATCTTCGGCGCAATCGAGGCCGTGACCTCCTGCGTCTTGCGGCTGCGCTCGTCCCAGTCCTTCAGACGCACGAACGAGAGCGAGAAATTGACCGGGTTGGGGCGTTCCAGGCCGGGCGCGACGACGACAAAATACGAAGTGATCTCCGGCACCTCGGCGTAGATGCGCTCCCACACCCGCGCGTAGTCATCGGTGTATTCCTTGGTTGCGCCCTCTGGGGCGACCATGATGCCGAGGAAAAAGCCGCGGTCCTCCAGCGGCGACAGCTCGGACTTGGTGGTCATGAACAGCGCCGAACCGCCCGCGGCCATCGCCACGAACAGGGCGACGACCACGCCGCGCCGCGACAGGCTTGCGCGCAGCAGCCGCTCGTAACCGGCCGACATCGCGACGAAAAACCGCTCCAGCCCGTTGTAGAGCCTGCCGTGACCGCTCTCCCGGCGCAGCAGCTTCGAGCACATCATCGGCGTCAGCGTCAGCGCGACAAAACCGGAAACGATCACCGCGGCGGCCACAGTCAGCGCGAATTCAAGAAACAGCCGTCCGGTGTTGCCGGTGGCGAAGGCCAGCGGCGCGAACACCGCGGCCAGCGTCACGGTCATCGCGATCACCGCAAAGGCGATCTCGCGCCCGCCCTTGAGCGAGGCTTCCAGCGGCGACATGCCCTCCTCGACATGGCGGTGGATGTTTTCCAATACGACGATGGCATCGTCCACCACCAGACCCACCGCGAGCACGATGCCGAGCAGCGTGAGCACGTTGATCGAGAAACCCATGATCCAGATCAGGAAGAACGCGCCGACCAGGGACACCGGTATCGTGACGAAGGGAATCAGCGTCGCGCGCAGCGAGCGCAGGAACAGGAAGATCACCAGCACCACCAGGAGCAGCGCCTCACCCAGCACGTGATACACCGAATTGATCGACTCCTCGATGAAAATCGAGGTATCGAAGGCCACCGCCAGCTGCATGCCCTCGGGCAGCGCCGCGGTGAGCTTCGGCAATTCGGCCTTCACCGCCTTGGCCACACCCAGGGTGTTGGCCGTGGACTGCTTGACGATGCCCATGCCGATGGCCGGGTTGCCGTTCACCCGCAGGATGTTGCGCTCGTCGGCGGCACCCAGCTCGGCACGGCCGACATCGCGCAGCCGCACCGGGTAGCCCTTCACCTCGCGGATGATGAGCTGGCTGAACTGTTCCGGGGTGCGCAGATCGGTCTCGGACAGCACGTTGAACTCGCGCTGGCTGCTCTCGATGCGCCCCGCCGGTACCTCGATGTTCTGCCTGCGCAGCGCGTCCTCGACATCCTGCGGCGTCAGCGCATAGGCGGCGAGCCGCTCGCGGTCGAGCCAGATGCGCATCGCATAGCGGCGCTCGCCGCCGATCACCACCGAGGCCACCCCGGGCAGCGTTTTCAGGCGATCCACAACATAGCGGTCGGCATAGTCCGAAATCTCCAGCGGCGCATGGCGGTCGGAAATCAGGCGCAGCCAGAGGATGGCCTGGGCATCGGCCTCGACCTTAGCGATGATCGGATCGTCCACCTCGTCCGGCAGCCGGC
>JAJTHX010000095.1 GCA_021300125.1 Betaproteobacteria bacterium
CGCGCATATCCTCAAACTCGATGCGGTGAAGATGCAGCACTGCCTGGGTTCGGCCGGCACCATGGCCGCCGGCCTGTGGGAATTCCTGCGCGACGCCGCCGACTCCAAGCAACTGCACACGGCCAAGGCCGCGGCGGACGGGCTGATGGCGGCCTACATCGCGCGCGATGGCTTCACCGGCGCGAAGGCGATTTTCGAGGGCAAGCAGGGCATGGCCGCGGGCATGTCGAGTGATGCCGATGCGCGCTGGCTCACCGATGGCCTCGGCACGCGCTGGGCCACCGCCGAAACCTCGTTCAAGTTCCACGCCTCCTGCCGCCACACCCATCCCGCTGCGGATGCCTTGCTCGCACTGATGCAGCAGCATGGCCTGAAGGCCGACGACATCACCCGGGTCACCGCGCATGTGCATCAGGGCGCGATCGATGTGCTGGGGCCGGTGACCGATCCGCAGACCATCCACCAATCCAAGTTTTCGATGGGCTTCGTGCTGGCGCTGGTTGCCACGCTGGGCCGCGCCGCGCTGGCGGACTTTACAGATAATGCATTGAAAAACAATGACTTGCGTAAATTCCATGACCGCGTGACGATGGTGCTCGACCCTGAAGTCGATGGCGCCTATCCGAAACGCTGGCTGGGCCGGGTGTCGGTGGAAACGACGGATGGCCGCAGGCTGGAATGCCGCGTGGACACGCCCAAGGGAGATCCCGGCAACACGCTGTCGCGCGCGGAGCTCGAAGACAAGGCGCAGCGGCTGGTCAGCTATTCGAGTGCGGCAACCGCCGACGAGATGCGCGGGATCATCGCGCGCATCTGGCATCTGCGCGACGAGTCGAACGTGCGTGATTTCTTTGCCGCACGCTGAGCCGGCCACCCGCCGTTGAACAAGCCGCGCACCGCCATCGCACTCGCCGCCGTTGCGGTGATCGCGGCGGTCGTGTTGTTCAATGCGCGGCCGAAGCCGGTGGCGGTGGACCTGCTCGAACTGGCCGCCACTGACGTGCAGACCAGCGTGGTGGCGAGTGGTCGCGTGCTGCCGCCAGCCAAGGTCGAGGTCGGCGCCACGATCACCGGCCGTGTCGAGCGCGTGCCGGTGCGTGAGGGCGCACGGGTGAAGGCGGGCGAGGTGCTGGTCGAACTCGAGCGCGCCGAACTCGCGGCGGCGGCGGCGCAGGCGCGTGCAGCGGCGGCGCGGGCGCGCGCGCGGGTGGCTTCGGTGCGCACGCTGGCGCTGCCCACGGCGCAGGCTGGATTGCAGCAGGCCGAGGCCAACCTCCGGCTTGCCGAACAGGAAGAGCGCCGCAATCGCGAGCTGCTGGCCAAGGGTTTCATCAGTCAGGCTCGGCTTGATGAAGCGGTGCGCCAGCTGGAGGTCTCGCGCAGCGTGCTCGCCAGTGCGCGCGCCAACGCCGGCGCGCAGGCGGCCGAAGGCGCCGAGGCGCAGCAGGCGCAGAGCCAGCTCGCCGAGGCTGAAGCGGCGCTGGCGACCGCCGAGGCGCGCCTCGCGCAGACGCGCATCCGCGCCCCCGGTGACGGCGTGGTGCTGGAGCGGCTGATCGAACCGGGCGACATTGTGCAGCCGGGCCGGCGCCTGATCAGCCTTGCACTCGACGGCGCGGTGCGGCTGGTGGTGCAGGTGGACGAGAAAAACCTGCCGCTGATCCGCCAGGGCGCTGTGGCGGTGGCCGCCGCCGATGCCTTTCCGAATGAGCGCTTCGAGGCGGTGGTGAGCTACATTTCCGCGGGCGTTGATCCGGCGCGCGGTTCGGTCGAACTGCGCTTCGATGTGGCGAAGCCGCCGCCGGCGCTGCGTGCCGACATGACGGTGTCGATAGACCTGCCGGGGCCTCTGCTGAAGCAGGCGCTGATGCTGCCCGCCGATGCGGTGCGCCAGTTGCAGACCGATGCGCCCTGGGTGCTGGTCGATCGCGAGGGCAAGGCAGTGCGCACTGCGGTCAAGGCCGGCCTGCAGACCCAGGGACGGGTGGCCATTGCAGAAGGTCTCAAGGCCCGCGACCGGGTGGTGCTCAACCGCGAGGTCGAGGACGGCACGCGCATCCGCGCGCGGCGATGACCGCCGGCTTTGAACTGACCGTCGCGCTGCGCTTCCTGCGCGAGGGGCGCATGCAGACGCTGCTGATCATCGGCGGCGCGGCGATCGGCGTGGCGGTGATTTTTTTCATCACCGCGGTGCTCACCGGTGTGCAGGGCGACCTGATCAAGCGCGTCACCGGCGCGCAGCCACATGTGGTGATCAAGCCGCCGGAGGAGGTGGCCTGGCCGCTGGCCGCGGGTACGGAACAAGTGCCGCGCATCGCCTCGGTGCAGGCACGACCGCAGCGCCTGACCACGATCGACGGCTGGCCCGCGCTGGCGCGCGCCGCCGAGCAGACCGCGGGCGTCACCGCGGTGGCGCCGGTGGCTTCCGGCTCGGCACTGGGCATCAAGGGCGATGCCTCGCGTTCGCTGGTGCTGGTCGGCACCGAGCTCGACCGCTACCTGCGCGTGGTACGCCTCGACGAAAAGCTCGAGGCCGGTGTGCTCGAACTCGGTCCGGGCGATGCGCTGGTCGGCATCGAGCTGGCGAAGGATCTTGGCGCCGGCGTCGGCGACCGTTTCCGCGTGCAGTCGGCGCAGGGCGGCTCGGAAGTCCTGCGCATCCGCGCGCTGCTTGATCTCGGCTCGCGCGAGCTGAACCGGCGCTATGTCTACACCGACCTGCGCGTCGCGCAGAGCCTGCTCGGCATCCCCGGCCGCATCACCAACCTCGACGTGGCGGTGGCCGATATCATGCAGGCCGACCGCGTCGCGTCGCGGCTGCGCGCGCAGTCGGGGCAACTGATCGAGACCTGGATCCAGACCAACAACCAGGTGTTCGCGGCAATCAACAACCAGAACATCATGACGCTGCTGATCCGCGTTTTCATCACCATCGTGGTCGCGCTCGGCATCGCCAGCGTGCTGGTGGTGTCGGTGGTGCAGAAGCGCAAGGAGATCGGCATCCTGCGCGCGGTCGGCGCGACGCGGCGGCAGATGCTCGGCGTATTCCTGCTCCAGGGCTTGATGGTCGGCGTTGCCGGCGCGCTGGCCGGGTCCGCGCTGGGCCTGATGCTGGTGTCGCTGTTCAGCCGCATCCTGCGCAATGCCGAGGGCAAGGCGCTGTTCTCGCTGACCTACGATTTCAAATTGATCGGGTTTGTCGTCGCCGGCGCGGCGGTGCTGGGACTGATCGCGGCGGTGCTGCCGGCGCGCAATGCCGCGCGGCTCGATCCGGCGCAGGCGATCCGGAGCTGAAGGCCATGGACGGTGCACTGGTCCGGCTCGAGGGGCTGCGCAAGGTCTACAACGAGGGCCTGCCCAACGCCGAAGAGGTGTTGCACGGTATCGATCTGACGCTGGCGCCAGGCGAGTTCACCGCGCTGATCGGGCCTTCGGGTTCGGGTAAAAGCACGCTGCTCAACATCCTCGGCCTGCTCGAGGGCGCTTCGGGCGGCCGTTATGCGCTGGCCGGCCGCGATGTCACCGTGTTTGACGATGACGAACGCACCCGCGCCCGCCACGAGATCCTCGGTTTCATTTTCCAGTTCCACCACCTGCTGCCGGCCTTCAGCGCGGCGGAGAACGTGATGCTGCCGGGCCTGATCAGCCGCGGCCGCGACAACGGCGGTGGCGACCTGCGCGCGAAGGCACTCGAATTGCTCGATGCGGTGGGCTTGAAAGAGGCTGCGGACAAGAAACCGGGCGAACTCTCCGGCGGCATGCAGCAGCGCGTGGCAATCGCGCGCGCGCTGGTGCGTTCGCCGCGGCTGGTGCTGGCCGATGAGCCCACCGGCAACCTCGACACCCGCAGCAGCGACAGCATTTTCGCGCTGCTGCGCAGCTTCAATCGCGAGCGGGGCACCGGCTTCCTGATCGTGACCCATGACCCGGGCCTGGCCGCGCGCTGCGACCGCATCATCGAACTGGTGGACGGCCGGATCGCCGATGACCGGCCGAATCAGGCGGTCTGACCGCCGGCGTCCGGGCGCTCGCCGCCGCAGCGCCAGCAGGCGCTGAACTGCGGCTCGCTGCGTTCGCCGCAACTTGCGCAGATCCACGACGACGCGCCGCTGAAAGGATCCCCATGGTGCAGTGCACGAAGAGCCGCTTCGGCGTCGTCAAACTGGCTGTCGTCGACCCACACGGAGCAGGCATCGAGCGGTAATTCCCCGAACCCCCCGGCCAGCGCCTCGCCGCGCACGGTTGCTGCAATGCCGCATGACTCGAGGTGGCCCCGGATCAGGTGGGCTTCGGTGAGGTGGCGGGCGGCATAGAGGCGCTTCAGCATGGAGCCAGACTAGGCGATGCCGCCATCGGCGGCAACTGCCGCCAACCGCGCCCGGTCCAGGGGTAGGAGCCCAGAGGGGCTGCTGGTAACATCGGGCGCTTAGTCGATTGACCAGGGAGTACTGTGATGGCGGTTTTGCGCGTGTTGAGCGCGGGCGCGGCCCAGGCCGTGTGCGAAGAGGTGATTGCGGGCTTCGAGCGCGATACCGGGCACCGGGTCGAGGCGGCCTACGGTGCGGTGGGCGCGATGAAGGCGCGGCTCGCCGGCGGTGAGGCCTGCGACCTGATCATCCTCAGCGCGCAGCTGATCCAGGATCTGGTTTCGGTCGGCATGGTGGTGATTTCCTCGGTCAGCGACATCGGCAAGGTCGGCACCGGGGTGGCAGTGCGCGCCGGTACACCGCTGCCGGAAGTGCGCAACCGTGAAGCGCTGCGCGCCAACATCCTCGCCGCGAAAGTGATTGTCTGCCCCGATCCGGCGACGGCCACCGCGGGCAAGATCGTGATGCGCCTGATGGAGCGTCTCGGCGTGGCCTCGCAGGTCGAGGACCGCATGCAGTTTTTCCCGAACGGCAACGCGGCGATGCACTGGCTCGCGGCCAGCAGCGGCCACTTTGAAATGGGCATCACCCAGAACACCGAAATCCTGCCGGTGCCGGGCGTGGCCTATGTCGGCCCGCTGCCCGAGGAATTCCAGATGAAAACCGTCTATACCGCGGCGGTCACCGCGCGCGCCGAGCAGCCGCAGCTGGCCGCCGATTTCCTGCGCCGCCTGACTGCGCCGGCGTTCCGGCCGCAACTGCTCGCGGCGGGTTACGAATTCGACGCATGAGCGCGGCCTCCGGGCAGGGTCTGCTGGCGAAAGGCGATCTGTGGGCTGGCGCGGCGCTTGCCGCGCTTGGCGGTTTCGTCGTCAATGAGGCCCGGCAGTGGGAATACATGACGGCCGAGGGGCCGGGCCCGGGCTTTTTCCCGCTGTGGTACGGTATCGCGATGGTGGTGCTCTCGCTGCTGCTGATCGTCAGCACGCTGCGCCGGCCGCGGCTGGCGGCGGGCCATGCCAAGACTGACTGGGCCGGCATCGGCCGCGCGCTGCTGTGCTGGGCGGCGTTCGCACTGTCGGTGCTGCTGCTGAAATGGCTGGGCCTGCTGCTGTCGCTGGCGCTGCTGACGCTGTTCATCGCCAAAGTGATGTACGGCAAGCCACTGATGATCTCGCTGGCCACCGCGGCGGGTAACGCGGGGGGCTTCTATCTGGTGTTCCACCTCGCGCTCGGCGTTGAACTGCCGGTCGGACTGCTCGGGTTCTGACATGGACATCCTGCTCAGCCTGGGTCAGGGTTTCCTGGTGGCGCTGGAACCGATGAACCTGTTCTGGTGTTTCGTCGGCGTGTTCCTCGGCACGGCGGTGGGCGTGATGCCGGGCCTCGGCCCCGCGGCCACCATCGCGATGCTGCTGCCGCTCACTTTTCAGATGCCGCCGACGAGCGCGCTGATCATGCTTGCCGGCATCTATTACGGCGCCAAGTATGGCGGCTCGACCACGGCGATCCTGCTCAACGTGCCCGGCGAGTCGGCCTCGGTGGTGACCTGCCTCGACGGCTACCAGATGGCGCGCAAGGGCAGGGCGGGGGCAGCGCTGGGCATTGCCGCGATTTCCTCCTTCGTCGCCGGCACCGTTGGCGTCATCGGCCTGATGCTGCTCGCACCGCCGCTGGCGAAAATGGCGCTGTCCTTCAGTTCGCCCGAGTATTTCGCGCTGATGGTGCTGGGTCTGGCGATGGTGGTGCTGTTGGCCGGCGAGTCCATGGTCAAGGCGCTGCTGGCGATGCTGGTCGGGCTGTGGATCGCGGGCATGGGCATTGACCTGTTCAGCGACACCTCGCGCTTCACCTTCGGCCTCTCCGAGCTGCTCGACGGCGTGGATTTCGTGATCGTCGCCATCGGCGTGTTCGCGCTGGGCGAGGTGCTCGGCAACATGGAGCGCCGCGGTGAAGGCACGCTGCTGCCGGTGCCCAAGGGCCTGCGCAACCTGCTGCCGACGATGGCCGAACTGAAGGCCTGCCGCTTCGCCTTCCTCAACGGTTCGGTGATCGGCTTCCTGATCGGCGTGCTGCCCGGCGCCGGCTCGACCATCGCCTCGTTCATTTCCTACGGCATCGAGAAGGCGGTGTCGAAGCATCCGGAGAAATTCGGCACCGGCGTGCCCGAGGGCGTGGCCGCGCCGGAGGGCGCCAACAATTCCGAAACCGGCGGCGCGTTGGTGCCGCTGCTGACGCTGGGCATCCCCGGATCGGGCACCACCGCGATCCTGCTCGCGGCCTTCGTGCTGTGGGGCCTGCGTCCCGGCCCGCTGATGATCCAGGACAACCCGCAGCTGTTCTGGGGGCTGGTGGCGAGCATGTATGTCGGCAACGTGATGCTGCTGGTGCTCAACCTGCCGCTGATTCCGCTATTTGCGCAGATCCTGAAGCTGCGCGAATTCGTGCTGTATCCGGTCATTTTCGGCATCTCGGTGGTCGGCGTGTATGCGGTGTCGAACAGCCTGTTCGACTGCGGACTGCTCGCCGCCTTTGGCCTGCTGGGTTACCTGATGCAGCGGCTGAAGTTTCCGTCGGCGCCGCTGATCCTGGGGCTGGTGCTGGGTGACGCGATGGAGCGCGCGCTGCGCCAGTCGCTGATGATGTCGCAGGGCGACCTCTCGATCCTGGTGTCGCGTCCGATCGCGGCGGGCATGCTGATCGTGGCCGCCGTGCTGCTGCTGATGCCGCTGTTCCGCCGGCTCAATTCGTGGCGGGTCAAGGCGATTGAAGAGAACGGCTGAGGTTTCAAGGCCGGTGCAGGTTTAACCCGAGGAGACACAATCATGAAACTGCATTACACGATGCTCGCCGCGGCATTTGCGGCGACCCTGGCCGCGCCCGCGCTGGCCGAATTCAAGCCGAGCAAGCCGGTGGAGATGATCGTCCATACCGGCCCCGGCGGCGGCGCCGACGTGCTGGCGCGTTTCATCGCTCAGGTGATCGAGAAGGAAAATCTGGCGCCGGTGCGCTTCACCGTCAACAACCGTGATGGCGGCGGCGGCCTGCGCGCGATGGCCTATGTGGTCGAGAAAAAGGGCGATAACCACGCCATCGCGGTGTTCACCGGCAACTGGCTGACCAACCCGCTGACCCGCGCCGAAGCCAAGGTCACGGTGAAGGACATGACCCCGGTGGTACGGCTGGTGCTGGAGCCGGCGGTGATCGCGGTGAAAAGCGACGCGCCGTTCAAGACGCTGAAGGACTTCATCGACGCCGCCAAGAAGCAGCCCGGTGCGCTGAAGCAGTCCGGCGGTTCGACCACCAGCCGCGACAACGTGGTGCGCCAGCTGCTGATGCGCGAAACCGGATCGAACTGGGCCTACATTTCCTTCCCCGGCGGCGGCGAGCGCATTGCCGCGCTGCTCGGCGGCCACGTCAACATGATGGTGATCGAGCCGCAGGAAGCGGGCGAGCATATCAAGGCCGGCAACATGCGCG
>JAJTHX010000113.1 GCA_021300125.1 Betaproteobacteria bacterium
AGCACCATCATCGGCACCGACCTGATGGCCAAGGCCGCGCCTGATGGCTATACCATCGGACTGATCACGCAGACCACGATGTCGATCAATCCGAATGTCATTCCCAAGTTGCCTTATGACACCGTGCGCGACCTTGCGTCGATCACGCAGGTCGTGTATTTCCCGTACGTCATCGCGGCCCATCCCTCCGCGCCCTTCTCCAACATGAAGGAGATGATCGCCCACGCCCGGGCCAAGCCGGGCTCCATCACCTACGGCACGCCCGGTACAGCCTCGACCAACCACCTCGGCGGTGTCATCCTGGAGCAGATGATCGGCGCCAAGCTGCTGCATGTGCCGTTCAAGGGCTCCGGCCCCGCGCTTACCGCGGTACTGGGCGGCCAGGTGCAGGCCATCATCACCGGCGCCGCAACAGTGATGCCACAGGTCAAGAACGGCCGCATCAAGGTCATCGCCTTTGCCGCCGAAAAACGCCATCCCAACTGGCCCGACGTTCCCTCCACCGGCGAAGCCGGCCTCAAGGGCTACGAATCCGGCACCTGGTTCGGCATCGTCACCCGCGCCGGCGTGGCCAAACCCATCGTCAACACCCTCAACCGCGAAATCATCGCCGCGCTCGGCCAGGCCGATCTGCGCGCGAGTCTGAACGGGGCTGGATTCGACATCCGTACCCAGTCACCCGAGGAATTTGCAAAATTCATGAATGAAGATCGCGCCCTCATCGGGCGCGTGATCAAGGCGGCCAACATCACGCTCGACTGAGGGCGGCGGCAGGCAGGCCGCCGCAATAAAATGCCACCGGGGGGTTCCGTTGCAATGATTTTGCTGCACAAACTGATCGCCGTGGTTGCCGCACTGTCCACACTGGGCGTCACCGCCAGTTGCCAATCCACCACCTCTGGCGGGTCGGTCGGCGCCGACCGCAAGCAACTGCTGCTGGTCTCCTCCGACCAGCTCAACCAGATGGCGGCCAAGGCCTACCTGCAGCTGCGGCAGGAATCGGCCAAAAAAGGTGTCCTCAACACCGACGCCGCGCTGACCGCGCGCGTGCGGGCCATCGCCGCGCGCATCACGCCGCACACCCGGGTATTCCGTGCCGACGCACCAGGCTGGAAATGGGAGGTCAACACCATTACCAGCGACCAGCTCAATGCCTTCTGCATGCCTGGCGGGAAGATCATGTTCTACACCGGCATCGTGCAGCGGCTGAAACTCACGGATGACGAGATTGCAGTGATCATGGGCCACGAGATCGCACACGCCCTGCGTGAGCACTCGCGCGAACAGGTCTCGCAGGCCGTGGCAGCCGAGGCCGCCATCGGCATTGGCGCCGCGCTGCTCGGGCTCGGCGACGGCACCGCCAACCTCACCGGCACCGCCTACCAGGCGCTAGTTGCTACACGCTTCAGCCGCGGCCACGAAACCGAAGCTGACCGCATCGGCCTCGAACTTGCCGCACGCAGCGGCTATGACCCCCGCGCCGGCATCACGTTATGGAAAAAGATGCTGGGCGCAAACCAGGGTGGGCGGCCGCCGGAATTCCTCAGCACCCATCCTGCTGAAAACCGGCGTATCCAGGATCTCGAAGCCCTGATGCCCGCGGTGCTCCCGCTCTATGAGGCAGCCCGCGGCGGCCGCTGACGAATAAACCCACTGCGTAAGCGGCTGTTTCCTGTGGCCGCACTCGCACTTGCAGTGTCACCCGGCATCGCCTCGGCACGGGTGCCGCCTGGCGCAGAAGAAGCAGCGCGCATGCTGGAACGCGACCCTTACGATGCGGTAACCATCGCCGCAGTGGCGAACGACGAAGACACCCTGCGCGCGCTGCTCGCCGAGGACGCCAGCGCGGAGCTGATCACCAGCCGCATGATGGCACTGCACTGATTGCAGCAGCCCACCTCGGCCACGCCCGCGTGTTGAAGCAGCTGATCGCTGCCGGCGCGCCGCTGGACCATGTCAACAACCTGCACTGGACCGCGCTGATCGAATTCATCGTGCTGGGCAACGGCTCCCCTCGCCATACCTAAACCCTGCGCCTGCTGGTCAAGGCCGGGGCGAGCCACAAGCCCACCGACTGCAACGGCAATACCCCGCTCAGGCCGGCAAAAGGGTGCCGTTAAAAGCCATGGTGGAAATCCTGTATAAAGCCGGCGCGAAAAAGAACCGCACGTGCCTTATTTTTCCGGCAGCGCCTGCCGCTCGGCCTCAAGCTTGGTCCTGAGCAGCCAATCGCGGTAGTCGTCCATGTCACCGTCATAGGGCTGCAGCCGTCCGTCGGCAACGATCAGGAACTGGTCGGTGGTGGCGCGCAGCAGGTGACGGTCGTGCGACACCAGCACCAGCGTGCCCTCGAACTGCGCCAGCGCCACGGTCAGCGCCTCACGGGTTTCCAGGTCGAGGTGGTTGGTCGGCTCGTCCAGCAGCAGCAGGTTGGGTCGCTGCCAGACAATCATCGCCAGCGCGAGGCGTGCCTTCTCGCCACCGGAGAAATGGGTGATCGGATTGAGCGCCATTTCACCGGGGAAATTGAATCCGCCGAGAAAGCCGCGCAGCTCCTGCTCACGCACCCGCGGTGCAACCTTCGCCAGGTTCCACAGCGGTGATTCGTCGTCGCGCAGCATTTCCACCTGGTGCTGGGCAAAGTAGCCGATCGCCAGGCCCTTGTTGAAATTGGCGCTGCCCGACAGCGGCGCCAGTTCACCGGCGATGGTCTTGATCAGTGTGGACTTGCCGGCGCCGTTGATGCCGAGCAGGCCGTAACGCTGGCCGCTCTGCAGCGAAAAATTGATACCGTCGAGCACCCGCTTTTCGCGGCCGTCCTCGAGCCGGTAACCGGCCACCACATCCTCCATCACCAGCAGCGGATCGGGTGCACGCAGCGGTTCCCGGAACTCGAACTGGAACGGCGCGGAGACATGCAACGGCGCCAGGTCCTCCATCCTGGCCAGCATTTTCATGCGGCTCTGGGCCTGGCGCGCCTTGCTCGCCTGCGCCTTGAAGCGGTTGATGAAGGATTCGAGGTGGGCGCGCTCTCGCTGCTGCTTCTCGATCATGCCCGCGGCCAGCACCACCGCGGCGGCGCGCTGGCGCTCGA
>JAJTHX010000344.1 GCA_021300125.1 Betaproteobacteria bacterium
CGCCTGGTTGCGGCGCTTCAGCGCGGCAAAGGCATGGGAGGAGCCTTCGTGGATCAGCGCGCGGTCGACATAGAGCAGGATTTCGCCCTCCTCCTCGTCGATGACGTGGGCATCCCAGATCTTGTCGAACATCGTGCGTGCGGTCATGGCGGAGGTTCTCACTTGATCATGCCGAGTTCGAGCAAGATGGCGCGGTATTCGGCGTGCTCGTCCTCGAACTGCTTTCGCGTCTGTGCGCTGTTCAGGTAGTTCGCTTCCCAGGTGTTCTGTTCCAGCGCTTCTTTCCAGGCCGCGGTGGCGACCACTTTCGCCAGCACGCCGTCCCACCACGCGATCTGCGCCGGCGTCATGCCGCGCGGGCCGATCACGCCGCGCCAGGTGTCCATCACCGCCTTGACGCCCTGCTCGCTCCAGGTCGGGGTGTCGGCATAGGGGCCGGAGAGGCGCCTCGGCGCGAGCACGCCGATCACGCGGATCTGCCCGGCCTGCACCATGCGCACCACCGAGGACGGCGTGCCGGTATGGGCGTCGATGTGGCCGCCGAGCAGCGCGGTCACCGCGTCACCACCGGAGCCGACGACCACGGCCTTGAGCTTGCGCGGGTCGATGCCGGCGGCCTTGGCCACCAGCGCGAAGGACATGTGGTTGACGCTGCCCAGCGTGGTTGGCGTGGAGACCGCCAGCGACTGCGGATCCTTGCGCAGGCGGTCAATGAAGTCCTGGCCGCGCTTCAGGGGCGAATCGGCGCGCACCGCGACCACGGTGTATTCGCTGAACAGGTTGGCGAGCGGCGTGACCTCGCGAAACTTCACCGGGCTGCGGCCGTTGATGTCGTTGGCGATCAGGTTGGGTGAGTTGATCGCGACCATGTGGCCGTCGCCGGGGTGCTGGTTGAGGTAGACCAGCGACAGCGCCCCGCCGCCGCCCGGCTTGTTGATGACGGTGACCGGCACCGGCGCGAGTTTTTCTTCCTGGATGATCTTTTGCAGCAGGCGCGCCGTGCGGTCGATGCCGCCACCGGGCGTGGTGGGCACCACGATCTCGATCGGCTTTTCGGGTTTCCAGCCCTGGGCCTGGGCCGGGGTCTGGACCAGTAAGGCCGGTGCCAGTACGACAGCAATCCACAGATTCCGGATCATCCGCACTCCTCCATTTGCTGCGTATGCACGCCGCCCGGGGCGGCGCAGCCCTGCCGCCTTACCAGCCGGCGATGAGATCGGCGCTGGGCTTGACCTCGCCGCGCTCGACGCGATGCACCAGCTTGTTCATTTTGGCGTGCAGCGGCGCCGGAACACCAATGGATGCGCCGCGCTCGGCGACATAGCCGTTGATGTAGTCGGTTTCGGTGCGGCGGCCCTTGAACATGTCCTGCGCCATCGAGGGGCGCTGCTCGTCGGAGCGCTTTTTCGCACCCTCGCGCAGGATGTCCTCGATACCGGCCAGCGCGTCGCGGTTGCCCTCGCCCGCCAGCGCGAGCATTTCGGGTTCCATGCCGAGCATGCGTTCCAGCGAATAACCCAGCGCCTGGCCCACGCGCACCGACTGCGAACCGAGGCGGATCGAGACCGAGCGCGGGCCATCGGCGGCATCGCGCTGGTTGCCCGAGAGTCCGGTCGCCGCGCACAGGCCGTTACGCATGGCGTTCACCGTCAGCTTGGACCAGCGTTCGCCCCAGAGATTGGTGGTGACCTTACCGCTGTCGGCCGGACTCAGCAGCTCGACCACTTCCTTGGCGCGCGGCGTGATGCGGCCATGCGGCTCGCCGACGCGGAACACGGTGTGCTGGTCGCCGCCCAGCGGCACCATGCGCTTGATGCGCCCCGGTGCGTAGAGTTCGGCGGCGATCAGGCTGGCGATGCAGCCCAGCACCCGGCCCCAGCCGACGATGGCGGCGATGCGTTCCTCGTTGATGCAGTTCTGCAGCGAGACGAAATAACCATCGGGGGCCATGTACGGCTTGATGAGATGCGTGGCCCATTCGGTGTCGTACGACTTCACGCAGATGAAGGCGATGTCGAAGGGCTTTTCCTTGCAGAAGCGCTGCACCTCGGTGATGTGCAGGGCATTGCACTTCACCTGATGGGTCTCCGCCGGCGTCATGCCGGAGAGGTGCAGGCCCTGGGTGCGCATCACCTCGACGTGCTCCGGCCAGGGGTCAATCATGGTCACGTCATGCCCGGCTCGGGTCATGTGCCCGCCGGCAATGCCGCCAATTGCGCCGGCGCCAACGACTGCTATTCGCTTGCCCATAAATTAATCAATTAAAACAATGGGTTATGAAATTCGCCAAACCCTCAGAGCTTGGCGATGATGGCTTCGGTGAAGCGCTTGGTGCCGGCATCGCCGCCGAGGTCGCGCGTGACGTGCTTTTTCTCGGCGAGCACTGCGGTCAGCGCAGCGTCAATGCGGTTGGCCGCATCGGTCTCGCCGATGTGGCGCAGCATCAGCACACCGGAGAGGATCATCGCCATCGGGTTGGCGATGTCCTTGCCGGCGATGTCGGGCGCGGTGCCGTGCACGGCCTCGAACATCGCGCAGCGTTCGCCGACATTGGCGCCGGGCGCAACACCCAGGCCACCGACCAGGCCCGCGGCGAGGTCGGACACGATGTCGCCAAACAGGTTGGCGAGCAGCAGGCCGTCGAAGGTTTCGGGCTTGATCACCAGCTCCATGCACAGCGCGTCAATGACGCGGGCATCGCAAAGGATGTCGGGATAGTCCTTGGCCACGTCCTGCCCAGTCTTCAGGAACAGGCCGTCGGTCATCTTCAGCACGTTGGCCTTGTGGCCGATGGTCATCTTGCGGCGGCCGGTTTTTTTCAGGTATTCAAAGCCGTAGCGCGCGCAGCGCTCGGTGGCGCCGCGGGTGATGCGCTTGATCGCCTCGGCGGTGTTCTCGTCCACCATGCGCTCGTTGCCGACGTAGAGGTCTTCGCTGTTTTCACGGAAGATCACCAGGTCCACCTTGTCAAAGCGCGAGGCGACACCGGGGTAGTTCTTGATCGGGCGCACGTTGACGAAGAGCTCGAGTTCCTTGCGCAGCGCGATGGCGATGCTCGGATAGTCGGCGCGCCACTCCTTGCCGCCGCGCATGCGTTCGATCTTGATGCGGTAGTTGCCGCCGAAGGGCGTCTGCGTCGGCCCCTTCAGGGCGAGCCCGTTGCGCTCGATGGATTCGAGCACGCTCACCGGCAGC
>JAJTHX010000107.1 GCA_021300125.1 Betaproteobacteria bacterium
ACGCCGTCGGTTTTCAGCGAAACCGCGATGCCCAGCGTCGGCCAGTCGTCGGCGGTGCGCGTGGTGCATTTGACGTAGGCCGAACGCCACCCGGCCTGCGCCGGCACATGCACCGCGCTGATCAATTCGCTTTTGGCGAGCGCGGTTTCGTAATAACCCGTGAACAGGTCCTGCACTGCCAGCCGGCGTTCGCCGCCGGCACATACCGCGGTCAGTTCGGCGCCCAGCGAGATCAGCACCGGCGGCAGGTCCATGTGCGGATCGGCATGCGCGAGATGGCCGCCCAGCGTGGCAACATTGCGCACGCGCACGTTCGACAGCGTGCGCAGCGTGCGCGTGATCACCGGCGCGGTCCTGCGTACGGCCATCGACTGCTCGAGCGCGGACAGGGTGGCCAGCGCACCGATGCGCAAACCGCCATCCTCACGCGCCAACGCAGCATGCTTTTTCTCGACCTTGCGCAGGCTGACCAGGCAGCTCGGCTGGAATACGCCAGTCTTCATCATCAGCATCAGCGCGGTGCAGCCGCCAAAGGCGCGTACCGCGGGGTCTTCAGTGTCGATCAGTTTCAGCGCCGACTTCAGCGAGCGCGGCTCGGCGAGTTCGAAGGAAATCATGCAGCACCCTTTTCGGCGACGGCAAAAGCCGCGCACAGGTTCTTGGCAAACTGTTTTTCCATGTCCTTGGCCTTGGCTTTGAGCACCGGCTGGCCAATGCTGCCGAGCTTGCCGGTCAGCGCGGTGTCGATTTCGTAGCGGATCAGTGTCGTGCCGTCGGCTGCCTCGGCCAGCCGCGTCGAGGAAATCGCGGTGAGCCGCCCGACCAGCCCCATCGGCGCGCCCTCGATTTTTGCGGCTATGGTTTCCGGCGCGGTGACTTCGGTCAGTTCCGCGGTGACCTTGAACCTGAAGGTCATGTAGGCGACCCTGGTTTCGAGCACCGCATCAAATACCCGCTCATCGCGCGGGGCGAGCTCTTTCACGCCATCAATGCATGACGCAAAGAAACGGATGTCCTGCAATTTCGCGAACACCGCGTCGCGCGCGGCATTGACCGCGATTTCACCGCTGAATTTCATGGCTGGAGCCGTGCTGGGGAGCGCGCTACTGTAATGGCAGCCCCCCTGAAAATCAATGCGCGGCGGGGTCGCAAGCAGGGAAAAAAAATCCCCGGCTCGCGGCCGGGGATCGGGGGTATTGCATCCGGCGAGTGCCGGCGCGACTGGCTTCAGTCGGCAAACTGGCCCGCCTGTTTGATGATCGGCGCCCACTTGTCGATCTCGGCCTTCAGGTGCTTGGCCAGGGATTCAGGCGTGGCGCGATCAGGCGTGACCGCCTCGGCGCCGAGCTTGGTCAGCGAATCCCGGAACTGCTGGTCCTTGAGCGCGGCATTGAGTGCGGCGTTGAGCTTGTCGAGCACCGCCTTCGGCGTGCCCTTGGGCGCGTAGAGGCCGTGCCAGACCGCGATCTCGAAGTCCTTCAGGCCCTGCTCCTGCAGGGTCGGCACGAAAGGCAGCGCGGGGATGCGCTTCCTGGTAGTGACACCGAACACCTTGACCCGGCCCGACTGGATCGGCCCGGTGGTATTGGTGGTCTGGTCGCACATCAGGTCGATCTGGTTGCCCATCAGTGCGGTCATCGCGGGGCCGGTGCCGTTGTAGGGCACGGTCTGGATGTCAGCCTGGATCCGCGACATGAACAGCAGGCCGCAAAGATGCGAGGCCGCGCCGAGGCCGGCATTACCGAGGTTCAGCTTATCGCGGTTGGCCTTGATGTAGGCGATGAAGTCCTTGTAGTTGTCGGGCGGCAGGCCGGTGCGCGCGATCAGCGTCATTGGCACGTCGGCAACCTGGCCGATGTATTCAAAATCGGTCAGCGGATTGAAGGGCAGCTTGCGGTACAGCGTCGGCGCGGTGGACATGCCGATGTGGTGGAGCAGGATCTGGTAGCCGTCGGGCTTGGCCTTGGCCACCACGCCCACGCCGAGCGTGCCGCCGGCACCGGCGCGGTTCTCGACAATGACCTGCTGCTTCAGCGTCTTGGTCATGTGCGCCGCGAGATTGCGGCCGAGGGTGTCGGTCGGGCCGCCCGCGGCAAACGGCACCACGATGGAAATCGGCCGGGTGGGGTAATCCTGCGCCTGCGCAATGCCGGCAGACAGCGCCGCGAATGCTGCAGCAATAGTGGTAATGATTCGTAACATTTTGATTCCTTTGAAAAAAAGAACCATTTGCTGAGAGACATGGGTCAGGCCCGGGCCGGGCTTGAAGCGCCCGGGCAAGCCCTGATCGATCGGCCAGCGATGCTACTTTAACGCGGATTGGACGCCGCGCGCTGACCGCGCGAACGCTGTCCCTGGCGGCCGCCGCCGGGGCCCTGCCTAGGCTTGCCCCTGCCGCCTCGCCCGCCCGGCGCAGCAGCGCGACCGCCATTGCGAGCGTCCTCGCTGCGCAGCGGACGGCTGGCCTCGAAACCGGGCACGCTCCAGCGTTCGATCGACTGGCCGATGTAGCGCTCGATCTGGCGAAGCTGGCGCACGTCATCCACCGATGCAAAGGAAATCGCGGTGCCGGTGGCACCGGCACGGCCGGTACGGCCGATGCGATGCACATAATCCTCGGCGACCTTGGGCAGGTCGTAGTTGATGACATGGCTGATGCTGGCCACATCGATGCCGCGCGCGGCAACGTCCGTGGCCACCAGCACGCGCACCGAACCGCTCCTCAGCCGCGAAAGCGTGCGGTTGCGCTGCGACTGGCTCATGTTGCCGTGCAGCGCCGCGGCTTCGTGGCCGCCGTGGAAGAGCTTGTCCGCGAGGCGGTCGGCGCCGTGTTTGGTCGCGGTGAACACAATCGTCTGTTCGGAGCATTCCTCGCGCAGCAGGTGTTCAAGCAGGCGATGCTTGTGGCTGCCGTCATCGACGACATGCAGTTTCTGGTCGATATTTTCGTGCTTCGCCTGGGGCGCCGCGACTTCGATACGCTTGGGCTCGCGCAACAGTTCATGGGCAAGCTTGCCGATGTTGCCGTCGAGTGTGGCGGAAAACAGCAGGGTCTGGCGCGTGGCCGGGGTTTTCGCGGCAATGCGTCGCACCGGCTCGATGAAACCCATGTCGAGCATGCGGTCCGCTTCGTCGAGGACCAGGATTTCAAGCCTGGAAAAATCCACTTTGCCCTGTTCGATGAAATCGATGAGGCGGCCCGGAGTCGCCACCAGCACATCGAGCGGCTGCTCGAGCAGGCGGCGCTGCTTCGGGTAGGGCATGCCGCCAAGCACGGTGCCGGTGCGCATGCGGCGCATGAACTTGCAGTATTTGTCGACGGCGGCGGTGACTTGGGTCGCCAGTTCCCGGGTCGGCGTCAGCACCAGCACGCGCGGGCCGCGGCCGTTGCGCGCCGGTGCCAGCGCCAGGCGCTGCAGCGCCGGCAGCACGAAGGCTGCTGTCTTGCCGGTGCCGGTGGGTGCGGAAACCATGAGGTCGAAACCGGTCAGCGCCATCGGGATGGATTGCGCCTGCACCGGCGTGGGTTGGTCGTAACCGGCGGCGGCAAGCGCCTGGCACAGTTCGGGATTCAGATTCAGTGAGGCAAAAGACATGACATGACTTTCAAAAAACACAGCCGCTGCAACCGGCTTACGGACGCGATGGACGGCCGGCTTCATGCCGGCACGGCGTCCGCAGCAAGGCGGTTGCAGCAAAAAGCGCGGGAAATGCCATCGCTCGAAAGCGGATAGCTGCCACCAGCGCACGGGTATCGACGCTAACCGTGGCAGTAGCAGCTGTTCAAAGCGGGATGCTCTGGGAAGGGAGCTGAAACGAGGGGGTCAGAAATCGATGCATCTTGCGGCGCACAAAACTGATAGTGCAAGCTGCAAGGTGGACGAAATATACCCGCAAGTATCGGAAATAGCGAGATTTTTTCCGGTTTACCTAACCCGGTCGCAGGACTGGCGCTGACTCGCGCCGGGAAAATCCAGAAAATTCAAGGCAATAGCCTTGGCCGCCTTGGTCCCCGTGCTACAATCCGCCCTTTTTTTTCAAGGCGTCACGGCCGTGTCCACTGCAGCGCAACGTCCCCTCCGCAACATCGCCATCATCGCCCACGTCGACCACGGCAAGACCACCCTGGTTGACCAGCTGCTGCGCCAGTCCGGCACCTTCGCAGCACACGAGCAGGTGGCCGAGCGGGTGATGGATTCCAACGACATCGAGCGCGAGCGAGGCATCACCATCCTCGCCAAGAACTGCGCGGTGCAGTGGCAGGGCACCCACATCAACATCGTCGACACCCCCGGCCACGCCGACTTCGGCGGTGAAGTCGAGCGCGTGCTGTCGATGGTGGACGGCGTGCTGCTGCTGGTCGACGCCGTCGAGGGCCCGATGCCGCAGACCCGCTTTGTCACGCGAAAGGCGCTGGCGCAGGGCCTCAAGCCGATCGTTGTCGTCAACAAGATCGACCGTCCCGGCGCGCGCCCGGACTGGGTGGTCAACCAGACCTTTGACCTCTTCGACAAGCTCGGTGCAACCGAGGAGCAGCTCGACTTCCCGGTGGTGTATGCCTCGGCGCTGAACGGCTTCGCCAGCCTCGACGACAAGGTGCGCGAGGGCAACATGCAGCCGCTGTTCGAAGCCATCGTCAAGCACGTACCGATGCGCGCGGACGACCCGGATGCGCCGCTGCAGCTGCAGATCTGCTCACTCGACTATTCCAGCTACGTCGGCCGTATCGGCATCGGCCGCATCAACCGCGGCCGCATCCGTCCCGGCCAGTCGGTGGCGGTGACGAAGGGCCCGGATTCAACCCCGGTCATGGCCAAGATCAACCAGGTGCT
>JAJTHX010000039.1 GCA_021300125.1 Betaproteobacteria bacterium
GCGTGCATCGGGCGGCGTTTTTTCATTGATCACGGCATGGGGGTGGTGATCGGTGAGACCGCTGAGATTGGCGACGACTGCACGATCTATCATGGCGTCACGCTGGGCGGCACCACCTGGAACAAGGGCAAGCGCCATCCGACCCTGAGGGATGGCGTGGTCATCGGTGCCGGCGCCAAGGTGCTGGGCCCGATTACCATCGGCGCGTGCGCCAAGATCGGCTCCAACGCGGTGGTGGTGAAGGATGTGCCCGATCACGCCACCGCCATCGGCATTCCGGCACGGCTGGTCGAAACCGCTGAAGCCGACGGCCGGTTTGCCGCCTATGCGGTGTCGCGTGACGCCAATGATCCGGTGTCGCGCGCGATGCATGCGCTGATCGACCACAGTGCCGAAACTGACCGCCGCATCGACCACATCCTTGCTGAATTGCAGCGCCTGGGCCTGAAGATCGAGGGCGACAGCACACCCAGGCTCGATGCCAACAGCCTCAACCGCATAGTTGATTAAAACTGTCGGCTTTACTACAATACTTGACCAAGTTGCTTGGGATTGAGCCGCCGCCTTGGGCCGGATTTTCAAGCATTTGATTTAATTGAATATTCTTTAGGTGCTTCATGAGACTGACGACGAAAGGCCGGTTTGCGGTGACCGCAATGGTTGATCTGGGCATGCGCCATGGCAACGGTCCGGTGACCCTGGCCGAAATCAGTGGCCGCCAGAAAATCTCGCTGTCCTACCTGGAGCAACTGTTCGGAAAACTGCGCCGGCGACAGATCGTCGATTCGGTGCGCGGTCCCGGCGGTGGCTATTGCCTGGCACGCGACATGGAAACGCTGACCGTGTCGGAGATCATCCTCGCCGTGGACGAGCCGATCGACGCCACTCAGTGCGGCGGCAAGGAAAACTGCAAGGACGAGGAGAAGTGCCTGACCCATGACCTCTGGGCCAACCTCAACCAGCGCATTTTCGATTACCTCGGTTCAGTCACGCTGCGCCAGCTGGTCGACAACCAGCGCGCCAAGGATGCCGGTATTGCGCCGGTACATGACATGCGCCAGGTGTCGCGCCGGCAGAGCGTTGCCACGGTCTGAACCTTCACCCGCTGCGATGACGGTTTATCTCGACCACAACGCGACCACGCCGCTCGATCCGCGCGTGTTCGACGCGATGCTGCCCTTCCTGCGCGATGCTTGCGGTAACGCCTCGAGCCGGCATGAGCTGGGCACTGTGGCGCGGCAGGCCATCGACCGCGCACGCGCGCAGGTCGCCGCAGCGGTGGGCGCGCAGCCGGCGCAGGTGATTTTCACCAGCGGCGGCACCGAGGCCAACAACCTGTTCATCCGCGGCATGGCTGCCGGCATGAAGCCGGGGCGCATTACCATCAGTGCCATTGAACATCCCTGCGTTTCGGGTCCTGCGCAGGACCTGCAGCGCCAGGGCTGGACCCTGCGTCGTCTGAAGGTGGACCGTGACGGCCGGGTGGATGCGGCCGACGCGGAGGCTGCGGTGGCCGAGAAACCGGCGCTGTGGTCGGTGATGCTGGCGCACAACGAAACCGGCGTGGTGCAGGACGTTGCAGTCCTGGCCGAGCGGGCCCGCGGCAGTGGTGCCATCGTGCACAGCGACGTGGTGCAGGCGCTGGGCAAGATCCCGGTGGATTTCCGCGCCCTCAAGGTCCATGCCCTGACCCTGTCGGCGCACAAGATCAACGGTCCCAAGGGCGCGGGTGCACTGGTCATCGACAAGCGGCTGGACCTGCGCGCGGTGCAGTCGGGCGGTGGCCAGGAACAGGGCTTGCGCGGCGGCACCGAGAACGTGCCGGCCATCGTCGGCTTCGGAGCGGCCTGCGAACTGGCGCTGGCCAACCTTGACGAGCGTGCAGTGCGGCTGCGCGCCTTGTGCGATCGCCTCGAGCGGGGTCTTGCCGCGCAGGGTGCGGTGATTTTCGGTGCCGGTGCGCCGCAGCGGCTGTCGAACACCACGTATTTCGCGCTGCGCGGCATCCACGGCGAGGCGCTGGTGATCGAACTCGACAAGTCGGGTTATGCCACCGGTTCGGGCGCTGCCTGTTCCAGCTCAAGCAGCGCGCCATCGGCGTCATTGCTGGCGATGGGCGTGGAGCCGGAGCTGGCCCGGGGCGCGGTGCGGGTATCCCTGGGCGCGGGCAACGATGCCTTGCAGGTGGACGGTTTCCTGCAGGCGCTCGCCGCGGTGGCGAGTCGCCTGCGCGGTTTGCAGGCGGTCGCGGTCTGACCGCCGGATTGAAGGAGAACATCATGTCCATACAACTGACCGAAAGCGCCGCCAATCAGATCAAGGCGCAGCTCGCCAAACGCGGCAAGGGCCTGGGCCTGCGCGTCGGCGTCAAGAAGACCGGCTGCTCGGGCTGGGCCTACACCTATGACTACGCCGACGAAGTCAGGCCGGCCGACCAGGTGTTTGAGGCGCACCAGGCGAGGGTCTTGATCGATGCCGACAGCCTGTCGTTCATGGACGGCTCGACTGTGGATTACGTGCGCGAGGGCCTTAAGCAGGCCTTCAAGATCGAAAACCCTAACGTGGATGCCACCTGCGGCTGTGGCGAAAGCTTCACCGTCAAAACCTGACAACACCAGCCGCAGCCCTCAGCCCCGTTTATCCGGACACCGCCATGAGCACCGTACTCGACCAGCTCGTCAGCCAGCCCTACAAGCACGGTTTTGTCACCGATATCGAGTCGGAGACTGCACCCAAGGGCCTGAACGAAGACATCATCCGCATGATTTCGGCGAAGAAGAACGAGCCGCAATGGCTGCTCGACTTCCGCCTCAATGCCTATCGCCACTGGCTGACCATGGCCGAGCCGCGGTGGCCCAACGTGAACTACCCGAAGATCGACTTCCAGGCGATCAGCTACTACGCCGCGCCAAAGCCGAAGAAAAAGCAGAGCATGGACGAGGTTGATCCTGAACTGCTGAAGACCTTCGAGAAGCTCGGCGTGCCGATGCACGAGCGCGCGGCGCTGGCCGGTGTCGCGGTGGACGTGATTTTCGACTCGGTATCGGTGGCGACCACCTACAAGGAGAAGCTCGCCGCGGTCGGCATCGTCTTCTGCTCGATTTCCGAGGCCGTGCACCACCATCCGGAGCTGGTGAAAAAGTACCTCGGTTCCGTGGTGCCGGTGCAGGACAACTATTACGCCGCGCTCAATTCCGCGGTGTTTACCGATGGTTCGTTCTGCTTCATCCCGAAGGGCGTGAAATGTCCGATGGAGCTGTCGACCTATTTCCGCATCAACACCCAGGACTCGGGGCAGTTCGAGCGCACGCTGATCGTGGCCGAGGAGGGGGCCCAGGTGTCCTACCTCGAGGGCTGCACCGCGCCCAAGTTCGACACCAATCAGCTGCACGCGGCGGTGGTCGAACTGGTGGCACTGGACGACGCGGACATCAAGTATTCGACTGTGCAGAACTGGTATGCCGGCGACGAGAACGGCGTTGGCGGCATCTACAACTTCGTTACCAAGCGCGGCCTGTGCAAGGGCCGCAATTCGAAGATTTCCTGGACCCAGGTCGAGACCGGCTCCGCGATCACCTGGAAATATCCTTCCTGCGTGCTGCTCGGCGACAACTCGATCGGCGAGTTCTATTCGGTGGCGCTGACCAACCACAGGCAACAGGCCGATACCGGCACCAAGATGATCCACATCGGGAAAAACACCCGCAGCACGATCATCAGCAAGGGTATCTCGGCTGGCCATTCCAACAACAGCTACCGCGGACTGGTCAAGATCGGCCCGCGGGCGGAAGGCGCGCGCAATTTCTCTCAGTGCGACTCGATGCTGATCGGAGCCCGGTGCGGCGCCAACACCTTCCCCTACATCGAGGTGCAGAACCCGACGGCGAAGGTCGAGCACGAGGCAACGACCTCGAAGATCGGCGAGGACCAGCTGTTCTATTTCCAGAGCCGTGGCATCGGTACCGAGGAAGCGGTGTCGATGATCATCAACGGCTTCTGCAAGGACGTATTCCAGCAACTGCCGATGGAGTTCGCCGTCGAGGCGACCAAGCTCCTCGGCCTGAAACTTGAAGGCAGTGTCGGATGATCAATCCCAGCGCAAAAACCATCCTCGAGGTCCGCAACCTCACCGCCACCGTGGCGGGCGTGGAGATCCTCAAGGGCATCAACCTCACCGTGCGCGCCGGCGAAGTACACGCGATCATGGGGCCCAACGGCTCGGGCAAGAGCACCTTTTCGAAGGTGCTGGCAGGCCACCCCGCCTATGAGGTCAAGGGCGGCGAAGTGCTGTTCGAGGGCAAGGATCTGTTCGCGCTCGAGGCGGACGAGCGCGCCCGTGCGGGCGTATTTCTCGGCTTCCAGTATCCGGTGGAGATTCCCGGCGTCACCAACAGTGCCTTCCTGCGCCTCGCCTACAACACGGTTCAGTCCGGCCGAGGCAAGGACGAGCTTGATCCGCTCGAGTTCGACGACCTGGTACGCGAGAAGATGAAGCTGCTGGAAATGAATCCCGAGTTCCTCGGCCGCAGTGTCAACGACGGCTTTTCCGGCGGCGAGAAGAAGCGCAACGAAATCCTGCAGATGGCGCTGCTCGAGCCGAAACTGGCGCTGCTCGACGAGACCGACTCCGGCCTCGACATCGACGCGCTGCGCGTGGTCGCCGGCGGCGTCAACAAGCTGCTGACCCCTGACAACGCCTGCGTGCTGGTGACCCATTACCAGCGCCTGCTCAACTACATCACGCCCGACTACGTCCACGTGATGTCCGCCGGCCGCATCATCAAGTCCGGCGACAAGTCACTGGCACTGGAGCTCGAATCGCGCGGTTACGACTGGCTGCTGGATGACAAAAAAACCGGCAACAAGGCGGTGGTTTGACGACTGTGGCTGCATTGACCGTATCCCATCCTTACATGGCCACGCTGCTCGCAGGCAGCGATGCCGTGCCGAAAAGCCCGGCCGCCTGGTTCGATGCGCTGCGCGCCGCGGCGCTGGAGCGCGCCAACGCGCTGTCGGTGCCGACCACGCGCGATGAGGAATGGCGCTTCACCGACCTGACGCCGCTGACCAAACTGCAGGTCCGGCCGGCGACTGCGGCGACCTCTCTGATCGCCGCGGACATCGCCGGCCATGCGCTGCCCGAGGCTTCGGCCAGGCTGGTGTTTGTCGATGGCATCCTGGTGCCGCAGCTCAGCCAGGCCGGCCCATTGCCGGCCGGCATCACCGTGCTGCCCCTGGCCGAGGCGCTGCAAAGCCATGCCGTGCTGGTCGAGCAGCATCTGGGCAAGATTGCTGGCGATGAGCTGTTCACCGCGCTGAACACGGCGTTCCTGAACCAGGGCGTGTTCATCCATTTTGCGAAAGACGCGGTGCTCAAGGCGCCGCTGCACCTGCTGTTTGTCGCTGCCGGGCAGGACGTCGCGGCGCATCCACGGGTGCTGCTGGTTGCCGAATCCGGTGCCCAAGGCTGCGTGATCGAGGACTATGTCGCCCACGGCGAAGCAGCGGGCCTGACCAATGCGGTGACCGAAATTGCGGTGGCGCCGAATGCCTCGCTGCGCCATATCAAGCTGCAGCGCGAGAGCCCGAAAGCCTTTCATATCGGCACTTGCGCGGTGTCGCTGGGCAAAGACGCGCGTTTTGCCTCGCAGGCGGTGACGCTGGGCGCGCGGCTGTCGCGGAACAACCTGGCGATCCTCCAGCAGGGCGAGGGCATCGAGGTGGTCATTGACGGTCTCGCGCTGATCGGCGGCCGCCAGCTTGCCGACACCCACACCCTGATTGACCACCTCAAGCCCCACGGCTGCTGCGAGCAGGTGCACAAGACCATTGTCGGTGGCGGCGCGCACGCGGTGTTCAACGGCAAGGTCTTCGTGCGCGAGGGTGCGCAGCTCACCGACTCTTCCCAGCAGAGCCGCAACCTGCTGCTGTCCGACAAGGCGAGGGTGGACACCAAGCCGCAGCTTGAAATTTTCGCTGACGACGTGAAATGCGCCCACGGTGCTGCGGTCGGCCAGCTCGATCCTGAGCACCTGTTCTACCTGAAAAGCCGCGGACTCTCCGAGCGCGCCGCGCGCAACCTGCTGACCTATGCCTTTGGCGCCGAAATCATCGACCGCATACCGGTGCCGACGCTGGTGGCGAAACTGGAGAAACTGGTGATGCAACAGACCGGGGAAAAAGCGGGAGACGGCGCATGAGCGGCCGCGATCCGCATGCCGCACCGTTCGATGTCGAGCGTTTGCGCCGCGACTTTCCCATCCTCGACCTGAAGGTCAAGGATAAGCCGTTGATTTTTCTGGATAATGCGGCATCCAGCCAGATGCCGCGCCCGGTCATCGAGCGCTGGGTGAAATACCACTCGGCACAGCACGCCAACATCCACCGCGCGGTGCACTACCTCTCCGAAACCGCCACCGCCGAATACGAGGCCGCGCGCCGCAAGGTGCAGGCTTTCCTCAACGTCCGTGAAGAGCGAGAGTGCATTTTCACCAGCGGCACCACAGACGGCATCAATCTCGTGGCGAACGGCTACGGCCGCAAATTCTTCAAGGCCGGCGACGAGATCATCCTGACCACGCTGGAGCACCATTCCAATATCGTGCCCTGGCAGATGGTGGCCGAGGAGAAGGGCGCGAAGATCCGCGTGGTGCCGGTGAACGACCGCGGCGAGCTGCTGATTGATGAATACCGCGCCCTGTTCAACGCGAACACGAAGTTTGTCGCGATGACCCATGTTTCGAATGCGCTGGGCACGATCACGCCGGTGAAGGAGATGATCGCCATCGCGCATGAACACGGAGTGCCGGTGCTGGTGGACGGTGCGCAGGCGGCCCCCCACCTGAAGGTCGATGTGCAGGACCTGGACTGCGATTTCTATGCCTTTTCCGGCCACAAGCTCTGCGGCCCCACAGGCATCGGCGTGCTTTACGGCAAGGCCTCGCTTCTGGAAAAGATGCAGCCGTTCAAGGGCGGCGGCGACATGATCCTGTCGGTGACCTTCGAGAAAACGACCTTCGCCCCGATTCCGGCCAAGTTCGAGGCGGGCACGCCGCCGATCGGCGAGGCGATCACGCTCGGCGCCGCGATCGATTACCTCACCGGCATCGGCATCGAGCGCATCGCCGCGCATGAAACCGACCTGCTCGATTACGCCACCGACCGCTTCAACCGCCTGCCCGGCGTGCGCCTGATCGGTACCGCCGAGAAAAAGGCCGCAGTGCTGTCATTCGCGGTCGAAGGGGTGCACCCGCACGACGTGGGCTCGCTGCTCAATGACGACGGTGTGGCCATCCGCACGGGACACCACTGCGCGCAGCCGGTGATGCAGCGCTTCAAGGTGCCGGCGACCTGCCGTGCCTCTTTTGCCTTCTACAACACCACCGCCGAAGTCGATGCACTGGTTGCCTCGATCGGCCGGGTGCAGAAGTTGTTTTCGTGATGAGCCCTATTCATAAAATTTACAGGATGGACAGGATATTCAGGATAAAACCGGATTCCATCCTGTTCATCCTGCCCATCTTGTTAATTAGTTGCTGAATGTCATGGACAGCCGCGCGCTTTACCAGGAGATGATCCTCGAGCACAACAAGAAGCCCCGCAACTGGGGCATGCTCTCCGACGCCACGCACAAGGCCGAGGGCCTCAATCCGCTCTGCGGGGACCACATCCACCTGTCGCTGAAACTGAATGGCGACCAGGTCGAGGCGGTCGGCTTCGAGGGCGAGGCCTGCGCGATCTGCAAGGCCTCGACATCGATGATGACCGCCGCGGTCAAGGGCAAATCGAAGGCCGACGCGGAGTTGATGGTGCAGGAGTTCCGCGACATGACCACCGGCAAGCTCGACACCGCCGCGCCACACCACCTCGGGCGGCTGACCGTGTTTGCCGGCGTGCGCGACCTGCCGACGCGGGTCAAGTGCGCGATCCTGCCCTGGCACACGCTGCATGCCGCCTTCACCGGCAGCGATTCCGCTTCCACCGAATAAACCGTTCCCGCGTTTCACCTGTCATGCCGAAAATTGCCGAAATCGAACCCACGCCCAACCCCAATGCGATGAAGTTCATCCTGCGGGAGCCGCTGACCTGGGGCATCACCCGCTCGTATGACAAGCTGGAGCAGGCGGTCGGCGACACGCTGGCGATGGCGCTGTTCGACATTCCGCACGTGACCAACGTGTTCTATGTCGACCACTGGATCACCGTGACCCAGGATGGCGGTGCGGACTGGGAGGAACTCAAGCGCCAGCTCGCGGTGCCGATCCGCGAGGCGGCCTCGGCCGATGCGCAGTCGGCGCAGTTTGCGGAGCAGGCCGGCGAGATCGAACGCGACAAGCTCAGTGCGGAAGACCGCGAGCGCCTCGACCGCATCAACGCCGCGCTGGATGAAAACGTGCGCCCCTATCTGCAGAACGACGGCGGCGACCTTTACGTCGTCGGGCTCGAGGGCAACAAGCTTTCGGTGCACTACCAGGGCGCCTGCGGCAGCTGTCCGAGCTCGCTCTCGGGTACCCTCGCCGGCATCGAGAACCTGGTGCGCCAGATCGAGCCCGATCTCGAAGTCGTCGCGGTCTGAGGGCGCCCATGGCCGACTGGATCACCGTCGCCGCCGCCGGCGACATTGCCCCCGGCAGCTGCAAGGTCGTCGATGCCGACGGCACCCGCATCGCCGTCTACAATCTCGACGGCGAATTCCATGCGATCGAGGATGTGTGTACCCACGACGGCGGCGAACTCGCCAGCGGCGCGGTTGAAGGCGGCGAGGTGATCTGCCCCCGCCATGGGGCCCGTTTCTGCATCCGTACCGGCGACGCCTTGTCCGCCCCAGCCTACGAGCCCACGGCCAAGCTGCCGGTGCGGATCGAGAACGGTACCGTTCAGGTCCGCGACGACCGCTGGGATTAGCCGCCCGCGTTGCTTTTCGGGTCTTGCCCCCGCACAATGCGGACACGGACGGGGGTGACAAAACCATCAGGCAGCACCGCCCGCCCGGTCACCCACCGGGAGGAGACCCCAGATGAAACTCGGCATCATCCGTAGTGCTGCCGCGTGCTGCGGCATCGTTCTTGGTTTTGCGGCAAGCCAGGCCCATGCGCAGTCCTTTCCGAACCGCCCGCTGCTGGTGGTCGCGCCGTTTTCGGCCGGCGGCGATTCGGACCTCGCCGCGCGCAATCTCACTGCGGTGCTGCCGAAATACCTGAAGCAGAACGCGATCGTGATGAACAAGGTCGGCGCCAGCGGTGCGATCGGCTCCGAATACGTCAAGAACGCGACGCCTGACGGCCACACCGTGCTGCTCGCCCGTGTCGGTTCTCAGGCCACGCTGCCGGCGATGAAGCCGGACCTGTCCTACAAATGGGATGACTTTACGTTCCTCGGCCTGCTTGAACTCAACCCTTACGTCTGCGCGGTGCATGCCGAAAGCCCGTGGCGGACTTTCAGCGACCTCGTCGAAGCCATTCGCAAGGCCCCGGGCAAGCTGCGCTACAGCACCGCAGGCATCGGCACCATCCACGAGATGGGGCCGCAGCTGCTGTTTGACTCGCAGAAGCTCGGCCGGGAGCCCGCGATCCAGGTGCCCTACAAGGGCGGCGGCGAAGCGGCGACCGCAGTGCTCGGGCGGCATGTCGAGTTCGGCTGCTCCAACATCGGCACGGTGCTGCCTTTCATCCGCGGCAAGCAGCTGCGCGCGCTGGTCACCACCACACCGGAGCGCTACAAGGAAATTCCGGACGTACTGACGGCGAAAGAGGCGGGTTATCCGGTGCTCGAGCGCATCATCGGCTGGAGCGCGCTCTATGGCCCGCCGAGGATGGAGCGCAAGGTGGTGGCGATCTGGGCCGACGCCCTGCAGAAGGTGGCCGCCGACCCGCAGTGGATCAGCGCCACCGAGAAAATCGGCTCGGTGCCCTTCATCCGCTCTCCCGAGGAGACCGCGAAATTCGTGCGTGAGCAGTACGAGACCTATTTCCAGCTGGGCAAGTCACTGGGTATCGTGCTGAAGTAAAGGCCGTGATTGATGGGTAAGCGGGGCGGGTGATCGGGTAACATCCCGTTTCACCCTTTTCGCCCCACTGGCCCCTTGGATACCCTGACCCAC
>JAJTHX010000063.1 GCA_021300125.1 Betaproteobacteria bacterium
GCTGGATCTGTACAGCGCGAAGCAGCGGCAAAGCTACATCACGCATGCCGCGCTCGAATTGCAGCTGCGCGACGACATCTTGAAGGCCGACCTCGGGCGCGTGCTGATGCGCCTGGAAGCCTTGCAGGAAGCGGCGGTGGCCAAGACCTTGAGCACCGAACCGACCGGCCCGCGCCTGTCGGATGCCGAACGCGACGCGGCGCTCGCGCTGCTGCAATCGCCCGACCTGGCCGGGCAGATACTCGCCGACTTCGCCGCCTGCGGCCTGGTGGGCGAAGAGACGAACAAGCTGGTGGGCTACCTCGCGGCGGTGAGCCGCAAGCTCGACCGCCCGCTGGGCGTGGTGATCCAGTCCTCGAGCGCGGCGGGCAAGACCAGCCTCATGGACGGCGTGCTCGCCTTCGTGCCCGACGAGGAGAAGATCAAGTACAGCGCCATGACCGGGCAGAGCCTGTTCTACATGGGCGAAACCAACTTGAAGCACAAGGCCCTGGCGATCGTGGAGGAGGAAGGTGCGAGCCGTGCCAGCTACGCCTTGAAGCTGTTGCAATCCGAAGGCGAACTCACCATCGCATCGACGGGCAAAGACCCGCAAAGCGGCAATCTCATCACCCAGCAATACCGCGTCGAAGGGCCGGTGGCCTTGCTGTTCACGACGACCGCGCGCGACCTCGACGAAGAGCTGATGAACCGCTGCCTGGTGCTGGCCGTCGATGAGGGCCGCGAGCAGACCCGCGCCATCCACCAGTTGCAGCGCAACCGCCGCACGCTGGATGGGCTCATCGCCCGGCGCGAGCGCGAGGCGTTGATCGCCCTGCATCAAAACGCGCAACGCCTGCTGCGCCCGCTGGACGTGCTCAACCCCTACGCCAAGCACCTGACCTTCCCCGACCAGAGCACGCGGCTACGGCGTGATCATGAGAAGTACCTGACCTTGATCGACACGATTGCGCTGCTGCACCAGCACCAGCGCGAGGTCAAGGCGCATCAGCGCCCCGGTCACGATGGGCAGATCATCGAGTACATCGAGGTCCGGCTTACCGACATCGAGCTGGCCAACCGCATCGCCCACGACGTGCTGGGCAGGAGCCTCGACGAATTGCCGCCGCAGACGCGGCGGCTGCTGCGCCTGATCGATGCGCACGTCGGCACGGAGTGCGAGCGCCAAGCGATCCGGCGCAGTGACGTCCGCTTCAGCCGCCGCGCCTTGCGCGAGGCCATCGCCTGGGGCGACACGCAATTGCGCCTGCATCTGGAGCGCCTGGTCGAACTCGAATACGTGCTCACGCACCGCGAAGGCCCGGGCGGCAAGTACGTCTACGAGCTAGCCTACGAGGTCAAGGACGATGCGCGCGCGCAGGTCGCGGGCCTGATCGACGCGGACGCGCTGGCGGCGCTTGCTGCGCAAAACCCTGCGTCTACGACTGCAAAGTCGCGGGGGCAGACTCCCGAAGTTGCGGGGCCAAGCGACGAACTCGCGGGGCAAGTGCGGGGCAGTAGCGGCCCGGTTGCGGCCAAGTCGCGGGGCGGCGAATCGGCTGCAAGCCCAGCACCCATGCGGGTTACAGCCGATCAACCCGGCGCGGACGCCGAAATGCACTGTTCCCCGCCGACGCGCAAACGCACGCCGTACCCGCACAGCGCCGCCGTAGCTGCGGGCGTTCCTGCTTTAGCTGCTGAAGGCTGACATGCCGCCGCGCACGCTCAACCCGAAGCGGCGGCACCGCAGGAAGGGCCTGAACCCGCACGACCCTGCGCCCGGCAACCCGCTGCATGCCTACCTCGATGCCTACTGCGAATGGGCGCTGGCGGCGGGCTTCTCCCCCCACACCATGGCCACGCGCCGCGCCGCCGTGCTGCGCTTCATCGTCTGGTGCGACGAGCGCTCCATCACCGCGCCCACGCAGATCACGCGCTCGGTGCTGGAGCGCTACCAGCGCGCGCTGCACCAGTACCGCAAGAGCAACGGCGCGCCGCTCTCCGTCATCGCGCAGCTTGGGCTGCTCAACGCGCTCACCGCCTGGTTCCGCTGGATGGTCAGAAGCCACCACCTGCTGCACAACCCCGCCGCCGATCTGGAGTTGCCGAAGAAGCCCAAGGCCTTGCCCAAGACCATTCTCTCGGTGCCGCAGGTCGAAACCATCCTCAACCAGGCCGACCCGGCGACGCTCTTGGGCATCCGCAACCGCGCTGTGATGGAGGTGTTCTACTCGTCGGGCATCCGGCGCATGGAGTTGATGGGCTTGAAGCTCTACGACCTCGACACCGAGCGCGGCACGCTGATGATCCGCCAGGGCAAGGGGCGCAAGGATCGCTTCATCCCCATCGGCAGCCGCGCCTGCGCCTGGGTGGACAAGTACCTCGTGGAGGTGCGCCCCGAGATCGTCGCGGGCTACGACGACCAGACCTTGTTCCTCGACGACTTCGGGCAACCCATGAGCGCGCGCTTCCTGGGCGACCTGATGCGCCGACATGTGGAAGCCGCCGGCATCACCACGCCCGGTGCGTGCCACGTGTTCCGCCACGCGATGGCCACGCACATGCTGGAGAACGGTGCCGACATCCGCTTCATCCAGGCGATGCTGGGCCACGCCAATCTGGAGACAACGCAGATTTACACGCAGGTGTCGATGACGAAGTTGAAGGAGATCCACGAGGCCACGCATCCGGCGCGATTGGAGCGCCGCCAAGGCTCGCAAACGGATCGAGAGGGGCAGAGCCTCACCGAAGGGGCGCAAACCCTTCTGGAGGCTATACGCGACGCGGCAGGTGACGACGATGCGGTGCCCGACGCCGTTGCAGCGGACGCGCCCGCAGTACGCAAATGAGGCGCGCCGCCGAACGTGTGCGGTTCGCGTGTGGCCCGTTCCGTCACGCGGCTTGCAGAGCAACCCGCGCGCCGTCTCTACGTTGCGGCGGACTCGACCGGCGTCGCGCTGGCCAGCACCAATGAAAGTCAGGCGCTGCGCGCAGGGCTACGAAGCAAGGCCAGGCGGGCATCGAGCCCGCCTGATCCTTGGCAGCCGCTCCGGGGTAAATCGCTGCGCGATTCAACATAACCGAGTCTTCTGCAAAGTTGCGCCAGTCGCGCGCAGGGCGCGCTTGGTGGCGCAACCGCTGCGCCTTCGGCTGCGCGCCCTGCGGGTTCGCAGAAGTTCGGTTATGTCTTGCGCCCCTCTCGCGTCTGCCGCGCGGCCAGCACGCTCGCCGCGCTCAACTGCAAGCAGGTGCGGTCACGGCTGCGCCGTCACCGCAAAGGTTCCAGTCAGCGCGGCTGCGCCGCGTGCGTGGTGTGGAAGCCCCCGCCCGCCCAGGCCAGTCAGCCGGTGCGGGGTCGTGCCGCCTGCGGCGTCACTCCTTGCCCGCCCCGTCTGCCTGTCCTTCCCGTCCGCCCCCGCGCAGCGGGGGCTCCCCAAAGGCAAAACGCGGCCTCCATGCGGTGCAAGCCGAGGTCTCGTCTTGCACCGCATGCGCGAGCGTGTCTGCTTCCGTGCGCGTCAAGGCCAAGCCCTTCGGGCGCGCGTGCCGCGCGGCCTTGACCCGATGAGGCGTCGCGGGGGCTCGACCCTTTAGCCGCTTCGCGGCCAGCGGCTAAGAGGAAGAAAGTGCTTCTATGCCGGCGGCCTCGCATGAGAAAATGCGCCTCTACGAAAAATTGTTCGCCACCCAGGAGAGCCGTCTTCGTCTTCGCCGCCCACATCGTTGAATCGCTTCAAGAAAACGCCCGCCGCTACGACGGCCATGCGTCAGGCGGATTACTTGGCGGGATCAATACCTATGCCTACGTCGGGAGTAATCCGCTGTCCTACGCAGATCCCGCTGGTCTCAATCCGACAGCTGTATGGGGCGCGGGGGTAGGAAGCGCGTTTGGTCCGGCTGGAACGGCGATCGGGGCGGTTGCGGGGTGGGCGATCGGCGCGTGGGCTGGTAACAAGGCTGCGAACTGGATTTTCAATCAACCCGAAGTGGACCCTGTGCCGGAGCAACAGCCCTTCAACCCCGGGAAGGATCCTTGCACCGGTAAGTGTAATCCTTGTCCTCCGCCGATCTTCTGGGATGCAGCGGGCAACAAGCACGGCTCGACAAGTGGCTCACATGCGCACGGGATCGTGTGGAACCAGACACCCGATTGCTGGTGTCATCCTAAGCGAGTCAGTGGCCCCAGTCTTGGTGGAAAGATGAAGTAGGATAGCAATGGAAACAGTGGGCGATATCGACGAACTCTTAGGGCGGTTTCGGCTCGCGAGTAGAGATCTCTTCAACCACTACTTTCGCGTATGTAATCCATACAAGCGCGGATCCGGGGCGTGGATACCCGAGGAGAGATTTCGCGAGGTGGAGAGCTTGCTATTTCAAAAGCTGGTCGTTGAGCCGGCCAACTTGCCTACGATCGAGTACGGAGAACTGCAAGAAGGGATCTTGGTGACACCTAGGCACAGCGGAATCATGCCCGTACTTCTTAATCGTGATGTGGATTGCGGCTATTGGGACTACCCGCTTACTGAGATAACCGACGACGCCCAGGTGTTCTTCTTGAGTTTCTTCGATTGGGACCAACTGGACTGCCGAGATAATCGTTTTGTTCGTGTTCAGATTGCTAAGTGGCCGGCGCACCCCGAGGCTGTCGGGAAGCATGGACTAATCGACGTTCATTACGCACGATTCGTGAATAACGCTTCGGCATCGAGTACTGGGGTTTCAGGTGCGTCATAGAGCGTTCGAGTTTCGGATCGCAAGTCGGAACCGAGATCGTATCCCCGTTGCCCTGCGCCAACAATGCGCCCCGTCACTACGCGGTGAGCGGCGCGAACGGGTAGTGACGGGGCGCGCGAACCCGCGCCAATGCTGGATCCTGGGGCAGTTTCTCAAGTGACGGACCCCTGCCGATCCACGTGACGAGGTCCCGGCGCAGTTGATCGAGAGGGTCGGAAGCCCGGCGCAACGAACCTTGCACGATGTTGGCATCCTGGCGCAGGGAACTCATCGTAACGCTTGCGGTCCCAGCGCAATTCTCGCTTTGCAGGTGCTCGCCGGAATCGTCCACTGAGGTCCGGCGCAACCGAGCGCGAAGCGAGACATCGAATTCACGCTGGCCGAGTCGGCCCGAAGGGTGCACGTTACGCACTACCGAAACCGGCCACATCTCCTGCAAGCCGGCGCCGCAAGGCTGGAGATCCAAGTGATGATGAGGTGGTAGCGCGGTCGCCGTCCTGGCGGCTCGCGTGAGTGATCGTGATCCGGCCGTGCACTGCACGCGTTCGGACTCTGTGATCGTCGGGATGCCCGTGGCATTGCCTGGCAGCGTTTCTGCCGCGGCGATCCTCCACGTTCATCCGTTCCTGATGTTCCGAGAAGTTCCGTGATGCTCCGGCGCAGTCGGTTGTGGTGCGGTTGGCCACGTTCGCCCGCGTTGGCATGTTCGCACGCCGAATGATCCTCGTCATCGGATCCGTCCCGCGTCGACGTGACGATGCCTCGGCAGGCCCCGGGCAACATGTCAAGGGGGTCAGGTCTTGCATTCCAACATTCCGGCAATTAACCTTCACTGATGTCGGGGACTTTGGGGTCAGGTCTTTCATTATCACAGTGGATACGGGCAACGCCCTCAGGTTCTACATCAAGGCCAATGCCGGCATCGGCGCCGGCAACCGGATCAGCGCCACCCTCACCGCGATCAATGGCCAGGCGGTCAACGAGAGCCTGGCGAGCTCGGGCAACAACCTGTTTGAAGAGCAGACGAGGTTCTTTGCCTCGGAGGGCTTGCGGACCGGCTTCACGGTGGAGGGCACGGTCAAGCTGACCTTCACCGGCAGCGCACCGCCCCAGGGCAGCCGCTTGAACCTGATGGTGAATGCAGGCAATATCGCCTGCGAGACCCAGGCCAACGCCCAGCTCTACTTCATCCACACCGACCACCTGAACACCCCCAGACTCATCACCAACACGGTGGGGCTGCCGGTCTGGCGCTGGGACAAC
>JAJTHX010000233.1 GCA_021300125.1 Betaproteobacteria bacterium
ACCATCCAGCATTGCTACGACCGCTTCCTGCAAGAGAGTAACAATCCAGACGACCGTGAATATTTCGAAGACGTTGATCAAATCCGTGAGGTGCTCATCCACGGACACTACCTTTCCCAAAAAGATATCGAACTTTGCGCTAACTTCGACTTCTCAAAACACGAAGAACTTGAGATGCATACCAACTTCCCCGGCATCGAATCCCTGCACAAAACTCTCCGCGCAACTTACACATAACTAGATGCCGTGCCAGCATTCTAGCCACAATGCCGCCACACTCAGTTGCGGCAATTAGTGGCTATACGCAGATAACGACGGATTGCACTCCCCTACCGGCTTGCTATGCTGACCTACGGTAATTTTGATCAACCCAGTGCAAAACAGTGACGGATCAAGGCCGTAGGCGCCCCGGAGACGAATCAAAAGTCCGGCTTGCCCCACTGCTTTGGTAAAATGCGCGACGGCCCCGGTAGCTCAGTGGATAGAGCAGCCCCCTCCTAAGGGGCAGGTCGGACGTTCGATTCGTCTCCGGGGCGCCAATAAGCAGGCGGACAGGGAAATGGATGGGAAATGCCCTTGATTGCATGCCCAGGTTGCAAGGGGAAAATCGATGACAGTTCGCCATCATGCCCGCATTGCGGCCACAGTGTCGCCCCAACCACTGCCTCAACACCAACAGCTGCTGCTGACAGCGGCATCGCCGCCCCAATGCCGGGCCGGGAATGGAAAATCGTGCGGCTGACGGGCGGCTTGCTGATGCTGACCGGGGTGATTGCATGGTCCGCCAAGTCCACCGACGCCAGCATGGTTTTTCTGCTGGGCTGCCTGATTTACCTCGGCGGCAGGCTCGGGGCCTGGTGGGCGCAGCGGACTTGACCATGCTGCGCGGCCAGCCCCAGCAGTCTCAGCCGGACATGATCACCCGGAATGAGCGGCAGTAACAAGCACTGCAGTCCTGTGTTTGACCGGACCTTTCCGCCAGGTCGCGGCCCATACCCGTTGTGACAGCCGCAGATCGGGTCAGTCACCCGTGAGAGGGAGCCGCGGGCAAGGTGACCACAAAACGCGCACCACGACCCGGGGTTTTATCCTCCACGCGGACCGAGCCGGACATCTGCGACACGATCTCCTGCACAATCGAAAGCCCGAGGCCGCTTCCGAAAGTCGAGTGGCCCAGGATCCGGTAATAAGGAATGAATATCCTGCTTTTCTCCTCATCCGGAATCGCCGTGCCGTCGTTCGCAACCGAGAGCACGACCTTGCCATCGTCCAGGGCCAGTGATAATCCGATCACGCCGGGCTTCTCGCCATATTGAGCGGCGTTTTCCAGGAGATTGCGCACCAGACGCTCCAGCTTGGTCCGTTCCGCAAAAACGAAAGCCTGCCCTTCACCCACTATATCCACGCGTTGCTGATGGCTCTGCAGAACGGGGCGGAGCACCTCAATCAGATCCCGGCAGACCACGTCCAATGCCACCAAGGATTTGACCTCCATGCCGGCTGACGCGCTCACGCGGCTGTACACCAGCAATTGCTCGGCCATTTTTGCAGCACGGCGGGAGGCTTCCAGCGCCTGCTGAAGGGATTCATTCTTCTCATGCCCATGAGGGGCATTCAAGGCGTTCTGGATATGCAGGTGAACCGCCGATATCGGTGTTCTCAGCTCATGGGCCGCCGAGTCCATCAGCCTTTGTTCCCTTGAAAAAGCCTCCTCGACCCGCCCCAGAAGAGCATTCAGTTCATTGATCACCGGCAACAGCTCGACCGGTATCCCGCTCAGGGAAATCGGCTGCAGGGACGCAGGGTCGCGGTTGGCTATGCTTCTCGCCAGCGCCTCCACCGGCCTGACGGCACGCAAGGCGATCAGGTTTACCACCACAAGCAGCGCCAATCCGCCCAGAATCAGCGGACTGATGATGGATAAGGTGATCTCCTCGATCATCTCCTGCTGCACTTCGTCCTTTTCCGCAGCGAGTATCCAGACGCCACCGGAGCGCAATGCAAAAACCTTCCAGAGCGCGGAATCCGCACGATGCTCATGGAAGCCGGGCTCCAGCGGTCCCAGGCGTTCGGACGGCGCGGATGAGGATCGCGCCAGCAGGACCCCCTCCACGCTCCAGACCTGAAACGCAATCTTGTTCTCGTAAGGATGGCCCGACGCATTGGGCTTGTCACCGGTATCCGCACCGATCTCCTCGGGAAGCTCGATGACAATCGGGCTTGCCAGGGTCGCCTTCTCCAGTTGACGGGCGAGCAACGCTTCAAGCACGCGGGACGAAGTGGCCAGGCGCGCGCTGAAGATTTCCTCGGTTTCCTCCTGCGCGACCCACTTCGAAAAGAACCCCAGGCTCCCCAGCACGACCAGCATGGAGACCAGCAGGCTCCACAGCAGGCGGCGGCGCATGGAATAGTCAGGCGGCGGCATCAGGAATTCACGCCGAGACGATAGCCCAGGCCGCGTACGGTAAGCACCACATCAGGCGTGATTTTCCTGCGCAAGTGATGCACGTGTACGTCGATGGCATTGCTTTCACAACCCTCACCCCAGCCGTACAGGGCATCCTGGATGTGCTGCCTGGAGCAAACCCTTTGCGGATTCTGCATCAGTAATTTCAGCAGCATCCACTCGCGGCGGGGTAAATCAATCGACCGTCCTTTCCAGCTCACTTCGGGCGAGTCAATATTCAGCTGCAAATCACCGATGGTCAGGCTATTGCTGGCCTGCTGTGACCGGCGGCGCTCGAGAACCCGCACACGCGCCAGCAGCTCGTCCAGTTCGAACGGCTTTGTGAGGTAATCGTCAGCACCAAGGTCTAGCCCGCGGACACGGTCTTTCAGCGCGTCCCTGGCCGACAGAATCAGCACGCTGACCAGCGAGCCGGCTTTTCGCATCGATTCAAGGACTTGGTAGCCGTCCATGCCCGGAAGCCCCAGATCCAGTATGACCAGGTCGTAATGCCCGGCAGCAAGAGCGGATTGCGCGGACAATCCGCTGGATACCCGGCTTACGTGGTAATGCACCCGCGTCAGGGCCAGCTCCAGCCCCGCCGCAATCATGTCATCGTCCTCGACCAGCAGTATTCTCACGCTCCGGAAAGTCTCCGTCTCAACGCCGTTTTTCAGCAATCTTCCTGAGCAAGTCCTCGATTTCCCCCTTGCGGCCCTCATCCGCAAGCACGCGCCCCGGCCGCGCAGGCGCCTTCAGTGCCTTCCTGAGAAACGACTCGGCCGCCACGAAATCACCGCCACGATAAAGATAATCACCATAAAAAAAATTGGCATCGATACCCTCGGGATTGACCTCGAGCCCCCGCTTCAGGAACTCCACTGCCTTTTTGTCATCTCCGAAACCGACCGGCCATCCGGGTACCTGATAATACAAGGAGCCGAGGCTGGTCAATGCCGAACCTTCAAGGGCATGGGCGTTGATCTCAATGGCCCGCTCGAATGTCTTTTTGGCATTTTTGACGAGGCCGAGGGCACCCAAGCCGCCTTTGGCACCCGCCAGCGAGCTCTCGATGATGCCGTGCCAGATCAACAGGTCCACGTCAGCGGGATTCCTGGCCACCAGCTCACCGGATGTCCTGGCCAGCGACTCGAAGCGCTGGGCCTGTGCTTCCCTGGGTTGTTTGTATTTGATCTCGGCCCACTCGCCCTGGAGCCGTGCAACATCCGCTCCGGCCGCGTATGCCGCACCGAATAATCCGGCGACCCACACGATGCACAACATCATTAACGGTTTTTTCATGACAGCTTCTCCTTGACGGTATCTTCCAACTGCCAGGCATTGCGCATCCTGGGCAGCTTTTTTTCCAGCGCGCCGCCTACCAGGCCAGGCATGCATTGATTAAGCCGGGCAAACAATTTTTCCGGCCAACCCACGCAATACTCTGCATCGCCGCGCTCCAAAAACTTCACGAACTGCTCTGCCACATCCGAGGGCTGATCCTCACTCACCCCCAGCTCCCTGTTCATCGCCCTGACCGCTGCTGTGTTGATGCCGGTGGCTGTTGCCCTGGGCGAAAACAGC
>JAJTHX010000418.1 GCA_021300125.1 Betaproteobacteria bacterium
GAGACGCTGCCGGTGATCAAGTATCCCGACGAGTGCTGGTACTGCGGCCTGTGCCAGACCATCTGCCCGACACAGGCGATCACCGTGGTGTTTCCCGACAACATGGTGCACAACAAGACCGATGTCGCCACGCTGCTCGGCAAGGTGGCCGACTGAGTCGCTGTTGCCATATTGAATTATATAATTAAAACAATAACTTAGTGTAATTTTGGGTTGTCCGCACGGCGCCTGCCGTGTATGCTGGCCGTTCGCGATTGAAGAACAGGCTTTGCACAGCGCTGCGAAGCGGAGGACGGCGATGACCCTGGTGTTTTCACTGCTGGCAGCCTTTGTTGCCGGCTGGTTCCTGGCCTACCACCGCCTGCCCGCCTGGGTGTGGGCGGTGGTGTTTGCCGTGCTGCTGTCGATCATCGGCGAAGCCGGCTGGTGGCGGGAGGGCCTGCTGCAGGCAGCGTGGATCGTACTCGGCGTTACCACGCTGATCGTGCTGCCTTCGGTGATCCGGCGCACGCTGGTGAGCCTGCCGATGCTGGCGGTGTTCCGCCGAATACTGCCCGCGGTATCGCAGACCGAGCGCGAGGCGCTGGAGGCCGGCACCGTGTGGTGGGATGGGGAACTGTTCAGCGGCCGCCCGGACTGGAACAAGCTGCTCGCCTATCCCAAACCGCGGCTCTCCGCCGAGGAGCAGGCCTTCATCGACGGCCCGCTGCGCGAACTGTGCGAGATGCTGAGCGACTGGCGCGTCACCCACGAGATGACCGACCTGCCGCTGCCGGCGTGGCAGTTCATCAAGGACCAGGGCTTCCTCGGCCTGATCATTCCCAGGGAATACGGCGGCAAGGGGTTCTCCGCGTTGGCTCATTCCGAGATCGTGATGCAGCTCACCACGCGCAGCGGCACCGCCGCGGTGTCGGTCATGGTGCCCAATTCACTGGGGCCGGCCGAGCTGCTGCTGCATTACGGCACCGAGGAACAGAAAAACCGCTACCTGCCGCGCCTGGCGAAAGGGCAGGAGATGCCCTGTTTCGCGCTGACCAGCCCCGAGGCCGGTTCGGATGCAGGCGGCATTCCCGACTTCGGCATCGTCTGCCGCGGTGAATGGCAGGGGCAAAAAGACGTGCTCGGCGTGCGCCTGACCTGGGAGAAGCGCTACATCACGCTGGGGCCGATCGCGACCCTGCTCGGCCTTGCCTTCCGCCTGTACGACCCTGACCACCTGCTGGGCGAGCGCGAGGACATCGGCATCACGCTGGCGCTGGTGCCCACCGATACCCCGGGGGTGAACATCGGCCGCCGCCACCGGCCGATGACCGCGACCTTCATGAACGGCCCGAACTGGGGCAAGGGTGTGTTCGTGCCGATGGACTGCATCATCGGCGGTGTGGCGCAGGTCGGGCAGGGCTGGAAGATGCTGATGAACTGCCTAGCCGCGGGACGCTCGATCTCGCTCCCGGCCAACGGCGTGGGCATCTCCAAGCTGGCCACGCTGACCACCGGCGCTTACGGGCGGGTGCGCCAGCAGTTCAAGCTGTCGATCGGCCGTTTCGAGGGTGTCGAGGAGGCGATGGCACGCATTGCCGGCAATCTCTACGTGATGGATGCGGCGCGGGTGATGACCGCCGGCGCCGTCGACCTCGGTGAGAAGCCCTCGGTGGTCTCCGCCATTGTCAAATACCACCTTACCGAGCGTGCACGCCAGGTCATCAACGACGCGATGGACGTGCACGGTGGCAAGGGCATCTGCATGGGGCCGAACAATTACCTGGCCAGCGCCTACATGCAGACACCGATTGCGATCACCGTCGAAGGCGCGAACATCCTGACGCGCAGCATGATCATCTTTGGCCAGGGTGCGATACGCGGGCATCCCTGGGTTCTCGAAGAAATCGAGGCGGTACGCGAGACCGAACGCGCAAAGGCGGTGCAGCGGCTCGACCGCGCGCTGTTTGGCCATCTCGCCTTCACGCTCTCGAACATGGCGCGGGTGCTGTGGCTGGGCCTGACCGGGGCGCGGCTCACCGGCGCTGCTGGCGCCCCGGAGCTGCGCCATTACTATCAGCAGCTCACCCGCCTCTCCGGTGCCTTCGCACTGACCGCCGATGTGGCAATGTTCCTGTGCGGCGGCACGCTGAAACGGCGCGAACGCCTGTCCGCGCGGCTGGGCGATGTCCTCTCCCAGCTTTACCTGGCCTCCGCGGTGCTCAAGCGCTACGAGGACGATGGCCGGCCCGAAGAGGACCTGCCGCTGGTGCGCTGGGGCCTGCTCGACTGCCTGAACCGCATCGAGGAGTCGTTTTACTCGATATTCGAAAACCTGCCCTGGTCCGTCGCGGCGTGGCTGCTGCGCGGCCTGATTTTTCCGGTGGTGATGCCCTATGGCCGCGAGTTCGCGCCGCCGCGTGATCCGCTCGGCCATGCGGTGGTGGGGCTGATGATGACGCCGGGACCCTCACGCCGGCGCCTGACCCGGGGAACGTTTGTATCCGCAGATGAGCGGGATGCCGTGCGCACGCTGGAGCTCGCGCTGGAGGCGGCGCTTGCTGCGGAGCCGGTCGAGGCCCGCCTGCGCAGGGCGCAGCAGGAAGGGCGCATCGCCCGGCGCTATGGCGACCAGCTTGCGCAGGAAGGGTTGCGGCAGGGCGTGATCACGCAGGATGAACATGATCTGCTGCAGCGCGCCGCGGCGCTGCGCCGGCGCGCGATCATGGTGGACGATTTCCCGCGCGACCTCGGCCGCAGCGAGATCGCCCAGACCACGCAGCCGGTGAGCTTCGAGGCGCTGGCGCGGCGGCGTCGGGACGGTGCGGAAGGCGGGCAAGGCGGTGGCTGACCTGCGCGGCAAAACCCTGTTCATTACCGGCGCCAGCCGCGGCATCGGCCGCGCCATTGCGCTGCGCTGCGCGCGCGACGGCGCGAACATCGTCGTCGCCGCAAAATCGGCGGTACCGCATCCGGTGCTGCCCGGCACCATCCACAGCGTCGCTGCCGAGGTCGAGCAGGCAGGAGGCTGCGCGCTGGCACTGGCGCTTGATGTGCGCGACGACGGCGCGATCGCTGCTGCGGTGGCGCAGGCGGCGGCGCGCTTTGGCGGCATCGATGCACTGGTCAACAACGCCAGCGCGATCCAGATGAGCAGCACGCTGCAGACGCCGGCGAAGCGTTTCGACCTGATGTTCGGGGTCAACGTGCGCGGCACCTTCCTCTGCTCGCAGGCCTGCATTCCGCACCTGCTCAAGGCCGTAAATCCCCACATCCTCAACATCGCGCCGCCGCTGGCGATGGCCGAGAAATGGTTCAAGGACCATGTCGCCTACACCATGGCCAAGTACGGGATGAGCCTGTGCACGCTGGGGATGGCGGCCGAGTTCCGCGAACAGGGCATCGCGGTTAATTCGCTTTGGCCGCGCACCACCATCGCCACCGCCGCGATCGAAGTCAATTGCCCCGAGGCCGTGCTCAGGGCAAGCCGCAAACCCGATATCATGGCCGACGCCGCATATGCGATTTTGCGCCGCGACAGCCGCGTGGCCACCGGCAATTTCTTCATTGATGAAACCGTGCTGCGAGAGGAGGGTCTCAGTGACTTTGAGTCCTACGCAGTCACCCCCGGTGGTCCGCTGCAGACCGACCTGTTTCTCGATTGACAGCACCAACCCATAAAAAAACCGGCTGGAGGAGAAAAACATGAATCAGGACAAAGACGTATCGCATGTCATTCGGCACGCCGAGGCGCGCACCCTGGACAGCCTCTTCCGCGAGCGCGTGCGGCGCACGCCGGACATCGTGGCCTACAAATCCTGGCAGGAGGCGGCGGGTGGCTGGCGCGAACAGACCTGGGCGCAGATCGACCGCGAGGTGGCACGCTGGCAGGCCGCGCTGGAGCGCGACGGCGTCAAGCCCGGTGAACGCGTGGCGGTGATGTTGCGCAACTCGCCGGAGTGGGTGATCTTCGACCAGGCCGCTCTGGGCCTGGGCCTGGTCACGGTGCCGCTCTACACCCAGGATCGCCCCGACAACGTGGCCTACATCATCAACAACTCCGATTGCCGGGTGCTGCTGGTCGAGGGCGAAGAACACTGGGATCTGCTGCGGCCGGTGTTGCCGGAACTCAAGGGCGTGTTGCGCTTGCTCAGCGTGCAGCGGCTGAAGTCGCCGGCCGGCGACGAACGCCTGCGCTGCATCGAGGACTGGCTGCCCGCAGACGGCGGCGCCACCCGCCATCTCGACCGCCCGGGCAGCACGCTCGCCACCATTGTCTACACCTCGGGCACCACCGGGCGGCCCAAGGGCGTGATGCTCTCTCACGACAACATCCTCAGCAACACTGAATCGGCGCTGTCGGTGCTCGCCACCGGGCACGATGACATCTTCATGTCCTTCCTGCCGCTGTCGCACACCTTTGAGCGAACTTGCGGCTATTACCTGACCATCATGGCCGGTTCCATCACCGCCTACGCGCGATCGATCCCGCAACTGGCTGAGGACCTGCAGACCATCCGCCCGACGATGCTGATTTCGGTGCCGCGCATCTACGAACGCATCTGGGGCGCGATTCGCGCCAAGCTCGACGAAGGTCCTCCGCTGCGCAAGAAGCTGTTCCTGCTGGCCGCCGCGGTTGGTTTCGCGCGCTTCGAACATGCCCAGGGCCGCGGACCCTGGAAGCCCTCTTTTCTGCTGTGGCCCCTGCTCAACAAGCTGGTGGCTTCCAGGGTGCTGGCACGGCTGGGCGGCCGCCTGCGTTACGCATTGTCCGGCGGCGCCGCCTTGCCCCCGGACATCTCGCGCATTTTCATCGGCCTCGGTCTGCCCATCCTGCAGGGCTACGGCCTGACGGAAACCAGCCCCATTGCCACCGCCAATCGTCCTGAAAACAACATTCCTGCCAGCGTCGGCCAGCCTCTATCTGGCGTCGAGGTGAAGATCGGCGATCACGGCGCCGTGATGATCAAAGGACCCAACGTGATGATGGGCTATTGGAACAACAAGGAAGCCACGGAGGCAATGATCCAGTCCGACGGCTGGCTCAACTCCGGCGATACCGGGCGCATCGGCGACCAGGGCCACCTGTTCATCACCGGCCGCCTGAAGGAAATCATCGTGCTCTCCAATGGCGAGAAAGTGCCTCCCAACGACATGGAAGCCGCGATCTCGCGTGACCCGCTGTTCGACCAGGTCATGCTGCTGGGCGAGGCCAGGCCTTTCCTGTCGGTGATGGCCGTACTCAACCGCGACCGCTGGCAGATGCTCGCGACCGAGGCCGGACTCGATGGCGGCAGCGAGGCCGTGCTGCGCGGACAGGCGGCCGAGCAGCTCATCCTGCAGCGGGTGTCGGCGCAGCTCTCCGAGTTCCCCGGTTATGCCCAGGTCCGCCGCGTCACGGCCACTTTCGAGCCCTGGACCATCGAAAATGGCCTGCTCACGCCGACCATGAAGCTGAGGCGCTCGAAAGTGATGGAGCGTTTCAACGCCGAAATTGACCAGATGTATTCAAGGCAGTGATGAATGATGAGTGATGAACGATGAGCGAAGTCACCAGCCTGCCGGAGGGCAGGGAACCGACGCTGCGGGTGATTCCGATGCCTGCCGACGCCAACTACACCGGCGACATTTTCGGCGGCTGGATCATGTCGCAGGTGGACCTTGCCGGCAGCGTTCCGGCAATCCGGCTGAGCAGGGGCCGGGTGGCGACGGTGGCAGTCAATTCTTTCGTGTTCAAGCAGCCCGTGCTGGTCGGCGACCCGGTCAGTTTCTTTGCCGAGTGGTCAAGGTGGGGCGCATGTCGATTACAGTGGACGTAATGGTCTACGCCCAGCGCCGCCCAGACAAGGATGAATGTGTCAAAGTCACCGAGGTGGTGCTGACCTATGTCGCGGTGGACAACCAGCGCCGCCCGCGCGTGGTTTCCGCGCAACATAACTCGTGCCGGGCGCGGGGAATACAACTGCCGTAATACAGGCCCGAAGCCAGCGTGTGTAGATATCGTCAACCCGCGCTGCGGGAAAACGGAAATTCCAAAAAAGGGGGGTAAATGACTCAATCCTTGCAGGCCCGCCTGATCTGTGCGGCAGTGGCGGCCGCGCTTGCGGTTACCAGCGGTGCAGCAGTGGCCGGCGGCTTTGGTGTGGGCACCGTCAGCGGCAGCGGCACCGGTAATGCCTATGCCGGCGGTGCCGCGGTGGCCGAGGATTCCAGCGTGGCCTGGTCCAACCCGGCGGCAATGACCTTGCTGGCGCCGGGCACCGCGGTGTCGGCGGCGGGCCATCTGATTTTCCCGTCTGCGGATTTCCGCAATGGGGGCTCAAGCGGCGTTTTTGCCGCGCCTGGAACCGGCGAGGGCGGAGAAGGCATCGGCACCGCGCTGATCCCCAACCTCTACCTCACCACTGCAATCACCGAGAATCTGCGTTTCGGCCTGTCGGTGAACGTGCCGTTCGGTCTGGGCCGCAATCTGGATCAGGGCTGGCGCGGCCAGCTGACCGCGCTGCAGTCCCGCATCAACACCCTCAACATCAATCCCTCGCTAGCGTACAAGGTCAGCGACCGCCTTTCGGTCGCGGCCGGCGTCAGCGTCCAGCATGCCGATGCGGTGCTGACCGCGTTCACCGGCGCTGCCGCAACCGGCAATCTGCGCCTGGAAGCCGCGGACACCAGCTTCGGCTACAACTTCGGCGCGATGCTCCAAGCCACGCCCGACACCCGATTCGGCGTGACCTATCGCTCCCGCGTACGCTACACCGTGGAGGGCAGCGTTTATTTCACTGGTAGTAATACCGCCGGCAACGGCTTTGTCCGAGCCGACATCACGATGCCGGATTCGGCCTCGCTCAGCGCCTTCCATGTCCTCAACAACAAGTGGGAGCTGATGGCCGACCTGACCTGGACCGGCTGGAGTACGGTCAAGCGGCTCGATGTGCAGCGCACCAGCGGCCCGCTGTCGGGACAGGTGCTCACCACGCTGCAGTTCAACTGGAAGGACACGCTGCGTCTGGGCGTGGGCGCCAATTACAAGTACAGCGATCGCATCAAATTGCGCCTCGGCATGGCTGTTGACCAGACGCCCACCAACGATGTCGACCGTACGCCGCGCCTGCCCGACCAGGACCGCACCTGGGTGTCTTTCGGCGTGCAGTACAAACCGAACAAGCAGGGCACGGTGGAGCTGGGTTATGCCCACCAGTTCATCAAGTATGCCAACATCAATACCACGCCCGACCCCGCAGTGGGCCGCCTGATCGGCAGTTATGACAACAAGGTGGATATCCTGACACTGGGCTATTCGCACCGTTTCTGACGACGGCTTGCGCCAGGTCAAGCGGCCTCTGGGCCGCTTTTTTTGCGCCGGCGCGGCTGCGATGGGCGCGGGCCCCGGTGCTAGAATCATTGCGGTTTCCAGGAGTCCCGCATGACTGCTTCCCCCCTAGTGGTGCGCAAGGCCGCCGTGCTCGGCGCCGGCGTCATGGGCGCGCAAATCGCCGCCCACCTGATCAATGCCCGCGTGCCAGTAATCCTGTTCGAGCTGGCAGCGAAGGAGGGCGACCCCAACGGCAATGTACTGAAGGCGATCGCCAACCTGAAAAAGCTCGAACCCTCGCCGCTGGCCACCCGCGAAGTTGCCGACCAGATCGTTCCAGCCAATTACGACCAGCATCTCGAGCGGCTGCGCGAATGCGACCTCATCATCGAGGCCATATCCGAGCGCATGGACTGGAAGTCCGATCTTTACCGCAAGGTTGCGCCGTACATTGCCGACCACGCCATTTTTGCCAGCAACACCTCGGGCCTGTCGATCAACAAGCTGGCTGAGGCTATGCCGGCGGCGCAGCGGCCGCGATTCTGCGGCGTGCATTTTTTCAACCCGCCGCGCTACATGCACCTGGTCGAGTTGATTGCCTGCAGCGGCACCGAGACGCACATCCTCGATGAATTGGAGCGTTTCCTGACCACCACGCTGGGAAAGGGTGTGGTACGCGCCAAGGACACGCCGAATTTCATCGCCAATCGCGTCGGCGTGTTCTCGATGCTCGCCACGCTGCACCATGCCGAGCGGCTCGGCATCGGTTTCGACACCGTCGATGCGCTGACCGGCGCGCTGATCGGCAGGCCGAAAAGCGCGACCCTGCGCACCGCGGACGTGGTAGGCCTCGACACCTTCGCCCACGTCGTGCACACCATGCGCGACACGCTGCCCGACGATCCGTGGCACCAGTACTACGGAATCCCGTCGTGGATGCAGAAACTGATCGACGGCGGCGCGCTGGGCCAGAAAACGCGCAAGGGGGTTTACCAGAAGCCCGGCCGCGACATCCGGGTGCTGGATCTGAGGACCGGCGACTACCGGCTTGCCGACGGCAAGGCAGACGAGTCAGTGGTTGAAATCCTGAAGAACAAGAACGTCGCCGAGCGTTTTGCGCTGCTGCACGCCTCCGGCCATCCGCAGGCGCAGTTCCTGTGGTCCATCTTCCGGGATTCCTTCCATTACTGCGCGGTGCACCTCGAATCGATTGCGCACAATGCGCGCGACCTTGATTTCGCGATCCGCTGGGGTTTCGGCTGGAACACCGGGCCCTTTGAGCTCTGGCAGTCGGCGGGCTGGGCACAGGTGGCGGGATGGATCGCTGAGGATATTGCCGCCGGCAAGGCGCTGGTCAGCACGCCCCTGCCGGCCTGGGCGACGGATCCGGCCCGCAGCGGCGTGCATCGCCAGGACGGGTCCTGGGCGCCGGCGGTCAAGGCTTATCAGCCGCGTTCATCGCTGCCGATGTACAGGCGCCAGCCCTTCCCGGACCGCCTGGTCGGTGAGGAGCGCCAGTACGGCAGCACCGTGTTCGAAACCGATGGCGTGCGCTGCTGGAGCATGGGTGATGATGTAGCCATCGTCAGCTTCAAGAGCCGCATGCATACCATCGGCGACGAGGTGCTCGAAGGCGTGCAGCGCGCGATTGACGAAGCCGAGCGCAATTTCGCCGGGCTGGTGATCTGGCAGACCGAGGCCCCGTTTTCGGTGGGCGCCAACCTGAAAAAAACGCCGGCCGGCGGCGCCAAACCCGCGCAGCCCTCGGCATTGCGCAAGCTGATCAAGTCGGTGCGGCGCGAGGCTGAATTGATGGCGCTGAAGGCGGCGCGCCAGCTCGGCGTTGCCGACCAGCTGATGGCGGGCAAGCTGGCTGAAGTGGAGCATCTGGTCGAGCAGTTCCAGGTGACCACGCAGCAATTGAAGTACTCGATGGTGCCAACTGTGGCCGCCGTCGATGGTCTGGCCCTTGGCGGCGGCTGCGAATTCATCATGCATTGCGACCGCGCGGTGGCCACGCTGGAAAGCTACATCGGCCTGGTCGAAGTCGGCGTCGGCCTGTTGCCGGCAGGCGGCGGTTGCAAGGAATTCGCGATGCGCGCGGTGGCTGATGCCAGGGGTGGTGATCCCGCGCCGTTCCTGCAGAAATACTTCAAGGCCGTGGCCATGGCCGAGGTCGGGCGCAGCGCCGAGCATGCGCGCGAGCTGGGTTATCTGCGCCCCACCGACCGCGTAGTGATGAACCGATTCGAACTGCTCGAAATCGCCAGGTCGGAGGCGCGCGCGCTCGCTGCCGCGGGTTACCGGCCGCCGCTGCAGGCGAAGGCGATTCCGGTACTCGGCCGCGGCGGCATTGCCACCATCGAGGCCTTTGTCGAGAACATGCACGCCGGCGGGCATATCTCCGACCACGACCGGCTGATCGCGCTCAAGGTCGCCACCGTGATGTGCGGCGGTGATGTCGAGGCCGGCAGCCTGGTCGATGAACAATGGCTGCTCGACCTTGAATTGCAGCACTTCATGGAACTGATGGCGACTGAAAAGACCCAGGCGCGCATCGAGTTCATGCTGAAAAACGGCAAACCGCTGAGGAACTGACCATGGGCCGGGAAATCCAGGACGCCTACATCGTTGCCGCCAGCCGCTCTGTGGTGGGCAAGGCGCCGCGCGGGGTGCTGCGCACGACGCGGCCCGACGATCTGCTCGCCCACGTGCTGAAGGCTGCCGTCGCGGAGTGCCCGGGGCTGGATCTGCACGAGGTCGGTGACGTGATCGCGGGCTGCGCGATGCCTGAGGGCGAGCAGGGCATGAATGTGGCGCGCATCGGCCTGCTGCTGGCGGGGTTTCCCGACACCGTGCCGGGCATGACCCTCAACCGCTTCTGTTCCTCGGGCCTGCAGGCCGTGGCTGATGCCGCGGCGCGCATCCGCCTCGGCGAGGCCGAGGTCATGATCGCCGCAGGCACCGAGAGCATGAGCCTGGTACCGATGGGCGGCAACAAGCCGAGCTTCAGCCCGGCGATTTTTGAAAAAGACAGCAATTACGCCATCGCCTACGGCATGGGCATCACTGCCGAGCGGGTCGCCGAACAATGGAAGGTCAGCCGCGACGACCAGGACCTGTTCGCCGCGGAGAGCCACCGCCACGCGGTCCATGCCATCGACCAGGGCGAGTTCAAGGCCGAAATCGCCCCCTTTGAGGTGGTCGAGCGCCAGCCCGATCTGACCACACGTGAAGTGAACGTCCAAC
>JAJTHX010000037.1 GCA_021300125.1 Betaproteobacteria bacterium
GCCGCCGAATGAGGCGCGCCGCCCTTCGACCTGCTTGCAGGAGATGAGGTCGAGCCCCATGCGCCGCAGTCGCAGTTCCAGGTCAAACTCGTTTATGGCGTCAAGACCTCCCCGTGCGGGCTGGCCGGTCTTGTCTATTGCCTTGTATTCGAACGAGGGCATGGACGCTCGCGGGGCCTTGGCCCTCAGCCGCGGATGCGGCCGGTGAGGTCAACCGTGCGCGCGACCTCCGCGAGGCTGGTCACGCCTTCAATCACCCGGGTGATGCCTTCTTCTGAGAGCGAACGGAATCCCTTGGACACCGCTTCCGCGCGCAGCTCCTTGGCAGTGGCGCGTCGCGCGACCAGTTCGTCAAGGTCGCTGTCCATCACCAGCAGCTCCATGATCGGGGTGCGGCCGCGGTAACCCTTGTTGCCGCAGTGCTTGCACCCGACGGGGCGGTAGAGGAAAGAGGCATGATCGGCTGCGGCGCCCAGCAGCATCCGCTCCTCCGGGGAGGGTGCGTAGGCCTCCTTGCAGTGGGGGCACAGCACCCGCACCAGGCGCTGGGCAATGATGCCGATGATGTTGCCGGCCATAATGTCGGGCTGGATGCCGATGTCAAGCAGCCGCGGAAATGCGCCCAGCGCGGAGTTGGTGTGCAGGGTGGTGAACACTTGGTGGCCGGTCATTGCGGCGCGAAAGGCCATTTCCGCGGTTTCCTTGTCGCGCACCTCGCCGACCAGGATGATGTCCGGATCCTGGCGCATGATCGAGCGGATGCCGTTGGCGAAATCCATGCGCGCCAACTCGTTGACCGAGGTCTGCCGCATCAGCGTCAGCGGATATTCGACCGGATCCTCCAGCGTCATGATGTTGACGGTCTCGTCGTTGACCTGGGCGAGCAGCGAATACAGCGTCGTGGTCTTGCCGCTGCCGGTGGGGCCTGTCACCACCAGGATGCCCTCGGGCCGCGACAGCATGACGTCGAGTTTCTGTATTGTCGCCTTGGCCAGGTTCATGCGGTCGAGGCTGAGAACCGACTTCTCGCGGTCGAGCACCCGCAGCACGATGTTCTCGCCATAGATCGTGGGTTGCGTGGAGACCCGGAAATCCACCGGTCGGCCGTTCAGCGTCAGCGAAAGACGGCCGTCCTGCGGGGCCCGGGTCTCCGCGATGTTCATTTCGCTGACCACCTTCAGGCGCACTGTGATGCCGGCCATGTAAGTCTTGTGCAGGCTGCGCACGGTTTCCAGAACCCCGTCGATGCGGTAGCGGATGCGCAGGAATGCGTATTCCGGCTCGAAGTGGATATCTGAGGCGCCGCGCTTGACCGAATCGACCAGTATCGCGTTGATCAGGCGAACCATCGGCTGCGTGTACTCGTCGTCGCCGCCGACCTGCAGGCTGTCGTAGTCGATCTCGCCGGTTTCGATCTCGGTGAGGATGCCGTCGACCGAAAGCTCGTGACCATAGAACTGGTCGATGTAATCGCCCAGTTGGGCCTCGGCCGCAAGCTGCGCCTTGAGCTCAACCTGCGGGCCAAGCATTGAGCGCAGTTGGTCGAGCACCAACACGTTGAAGAGATCATTGGTGGCGATGGTCAGGACATGCTCCACCGGGTCGAACGCGATCGGCAGGATGTGGTTGCGGCGTGCGAAATCCTCGGGCACCAGGCTCAGCGCTTCTGGGTCGGCGATCACCTGCGACAGGTCGATCGACTCCTGGCCAACGGTGCGCGCCATGATGTCGCGGATCGCGGTCTCGGTGACGAAGCCCAGACGCACCATCAGCCGTCCGATGGGGACGTTGCTGTTGCGCTGCTCGGCGAGCACGATCGCAAGCTGATCCTTGGTGATCAGCCCCTGCTGGACCAGCAGTTCGCCCAGCCGCAGTTTCTTTCTTTGTTCGGACATCGGGCTTACCCGACCGACTGCCTATTGCGCTAGCGCAGCCAGCAGACGGGCGCGTTCCTGCGCCAGGTTGACATTGAAACCGACACGGCCTCGCTGTGGCGCGAGCTCGGCGGCGCGGCGATAAAAGCCCGCAGCGAGTTTCGGCTGACCGATATGTTCCAGGCTCACCGCCAGATTGTAGGCGTAGTCGGGGTTGGCAGACTCGAGCACATGCGCCTGGAAATACGACTGCTGGGCCTCCGCCCAGCGCGACTGCTCAGCGTACAGGTTGCCAAGGGTGAAGTGCAGCGCGGGCAGCGGTTCGCGCGCGATCAGCTGTTTCAGGCGGGTTTCAGCCGCCTGGGGGTCGGCGCGCCCGGCCAGAGAGACCAGGCCGGCCTGGGCAAAGGTGTTGCGCGGGTCGAGTTCGAGTACCCGCATGTAATTGCGTCCAGCCTCGTCGGCGAGTCCGTCCTGCAATTGCACCGCCGCCAGGCCGAGCAGGCCTTGCAGGTTGCGCGGGTCTGCACGGATGATCTCGCCGTAGAGCTGGCGGGCGCTGTCGATGCGGCCGGCCTGCAGCGCGGCATAGGCCTCGCCGAGGCGGGGATCGAGCTGCATTTCCGCCGATCCCGGGCTGACCTTGATCAGGTCCCGCGGCGTGTCGGCCCGCGCCGGGGCTGCGGCAGGTGTTGCCGGCGGTTTGGCGGCGGGGACTGCGGCGGCTTCTGTTTTTGCTGATGCGGCTTCGCCAGCGGCGGTTTCCGGCGTGACCACGGCGGCCGTCATCACCGGCTTCTGCGCGTCCGGTGCAGGCGTGGCAGGCGCCGGAGGCGGCGGTGCCGGCCGGGCCACCGGCCCGGGCGGCGGCTTGGGGATGAACAGGGCAGGGTCGGTGATCTGCAGGTAGACATAGATGCCGCCCGCGATCACCGCGAGGCCGGCCAATCCGCCGATGACAAACATCGGGTGGATACGGCGTCCGCTTGCGGGTCGCGCGGTTTCCGGCGCGCCGGCGCGCATCACTGCGGCAGCGCGTTCGCGTTCAGCCTCGGGCTTCGGTGGGGAAGCCGGACGCGGGGGCGGCGCAGCGGCGGTTGCTGCGGCCGGCGGGGCCTGCAGGCCGGGCTCGACCGCTGCCTGCGCAGCCACGGGCTCCAGCGTGAGCTCGATCTTTTCGCCAAGGCCCGTGGTTGCCGCGGAGGCGGCAGGTTCGGCCGGCTGCGGCGCGCCGCTGCGGTCCTTGGCGGCCTTTTCCAAGGCCTTCATCAGCAGGCTCATGGCGTCGGCTTGCTGACTGGCGCGTTGTCGAGTTGCGGCAGGAAGCGCTGGAATTGCCGGAGTTCGTCGCTGGCGAGCGTCGGATTGCTGACCACCGTCGGACGCAGGAAGATTACCAGCTCGGTCTTGCGCGCGCGCTGATCGCGGAAGCGGAACAGGTCGCCGAGGCTGCCCAAGCTGTCGGCCCCGGGCAGCTGTTCGCGCGAGTTGAGATTGTTGTCCTGCATCAGGCCGCCCAGGATCACGGTCTGGCCACTCACCACCTGCAGCACCGACTCCATTTCGCGCACCTGGATTTGCGGCACCGGATTGGCAATACATTTGACCCGTGCGGCATCGCAAAGGCTCGGGTTGGGATCGTTGACGAAAGGTTGTGCCGTGTTCAGCCGCGTCACGGTCGGACGTACGTTGAGCAGCACCCGGCCATCCTCGTTGATCTGCGGGGTGACACCCATCACCACGCCGACCGAGACGAATTTCGGATTGCTGTTGAAGGTGGTGGACGTTGCTGTTTGATTGGTATTGGTTTGAGCCTGGATTTCGAAGTAGACCAGGTTGTCGACCACCTTGAGCAGCGCGGTCTGGTTGTTCATCGCCATCAGCTTCGGGCTCGACAGCACGCGCGAATTGCCGAAGGTTTCAAGCAGGCGCACCGTGCCGCTGATGTTGCCGAGGTTGGTGGTCGGGTTGGTGTAGGCAATGGTCATCGAGTTGCCGGCAGTTGCGCCGGAACCGGTGGCCGCGGCATTGAAGCCGCCGAGCAGCGCCTGCGTGATCGACAGTCCGCCGCTGATCGGCAGCCGGCTCCAGTCGATGCCGGCCTGGAAAGCGTCAGACAGCGTGACCTCGACGATGGTGGCCTCGATCAGCACCTGGCGCTGGATGGCCGCGGTGACGCTGTCGATATGGCGCTGCACCAGCTGGTGCTGGGCGTCGGTGGCGTTGACGGTGATGGTGCCGGACACGGCGTTGACCACGACATCGTCAGGCAGCAGGGTGGCTGCGGGTGCCGCGCCCGGCGCGGCAATGGTACTGGTCGCGAGACTGGGAGCGCCCTGGCCGGCGCGGCTCGCAGCCTCGATCTGGCGCACGCGCAGATCCTGCTCCTGCTTGATCAGTTCCCGGCGTTCGGCGCGCGCGTCGGCGCTCAGGGTCTGCAGTCGGGTCGAGTTGAGGATGCCGCGGATGTTGTCGCGCAGTTGATCCCAGAAATTGTTGGAGGAGCTGGAACGCACGATGGTGGACGAGCCCGCCGCACCGCTGCTGCCGCCGCCGCCACCTCCACCTCCACCACCACCACCACCGCCCGGCGTGGTGGCCATTGAGATTTCGCCGGAAACGCCGATCGAAGACACGGTGTCGCGCGTCATGTTGACGTAATTGACCCGGTAGGTCTTGACGTAGGGCAGGTCGGGCGTGACCACGATGGTGTTGCCCTCGGTGCGGTAGCGCATGTTGACCTGCCGGGTCAGCCGTTCGAGGATGGCCGGCAGCGTCTCGTTGATCGCGTTGAGGCTGACCAGCCCGGCCAGGCCGGGGTGAATGTCGATGTTCTGCTTGGTGTCGCGGGCCAGCGCCAGCAGCAGTTCCTTCACCGGCACTTCATGCACCACCACGCTGTAGGTCTGCGGCTTCGGTTGCGCACTCGGTGGCGGCACCAGGGCGGTGGTCCGTGCCGGTGCCGGGATTTGCGCCGCAGTTGCAGGCGCCTGTGCCGGTGCCGAGATATGGCCTTGCGATGGCGGCACCTTGGGCTGGAACTGGGCGCAGCCGCCAAGGATCAGGCCGCCTGCGGCAGCGAGCGCCGGCAGCACCAGAACGGAGCGGCCCCTTAGGCGCCCGGATCGACCAGCCTGTTGCCGCTCGTACATGTTTTGCATTCTCCCCAAGCTACGCGGCCGTTGTTTAATTGTCGTGGCAGGGTTGCCGTCACGACGGGTTGTTGCTGGCGATCTCCGTTCTGATGCCCTGAACCGTTCGCAACAGCGGCCGGTATTGCTTCAACGCTGGTGGCAGTTTAGCCATGGCTTCCCGCGCAGCGCGGGGATTGTCGAAACTGCCCCAGGTCAGGGTCAGCGCCGGTTCGCCTTTTGCCAAAGTACGATACACAAAAACATTATTGATTTCAATGATATTCGCGATAAATCTGAGATGTTGGTTCAGCTGTATTTCGTTGTCGGCGCCGAGCAGTTGCACAGTGTAGGTCTGGGGGGTTGACTGAGCCAGCCATTGCTCGGTGGCGGCCAGCCGTTCGCGCAGCAGCTTGCCCGTGGCTTTCGGCGCCGGATCAGGCGTCTTGGTTGGGGCGGGAGCGGCGGCGACCACAGGCGCTGCAGTGGGCTCGGTCAGGGGGGGCTGCTGAGCTGGGCTTGCGCCCACCTTATCTTCATAACTATCTGTTTTATTTGAACTAATTTCATTTTGTTGCGGCGC
>JAJTHX010000267.1 GCA_021300125.1 Betaproteobacteria bacterium
AATACATCGAGATCTTCTATAACCGCATTCGAAAGCAGGCGCGACTCGGCTATCTGTCGCCCGCTGCTTTCAATCAGCAATACTATGCAGTGCAGATGGCCGCTTAGCCCGTTGGACTCCACGATTGACGACCGACCTCACCCTTCCACCGAGGTCTTGGATCAGCTTTGGAGGGGTTGGCATCAGCTGCGTGCCTGGCCAGATTTTCCGGCCGCACTGGAAAAATTGCGCAGGCATCGGCCGGTGGTTTCATTCACGATGCTGCCGACCGCGCTGGTCATGGATGTTTCCCGCTCCAACGGCATCAGCTGGGACGCGATCATTTCATGCCAGATGATCGGCGTGTACAAACCCAATCCGCAGGCTTATCACACGGCTGCTCTATGGCTGGGCATGGCACCCGAAAACATCCTCATGGTGGCTTGCCACAATTTTGATTTGAATGCCGCTCAGGATGCGGGCTTCAAAACAGCATTCGTGCGCCGACCGGACGAGTGGGGCCCCGCTGGGCCACCTGACCCGCAACCCAACCGAACTTACGATTACGTGTGTGACGATTTCGATGGACTCACAGCGGAAGTGATGGATGGCAAGTGATCCCTGGCGGCCACTCAGCCCGATGGCAGATCAGTCGGCGGTGTCGGCGCTACAGGCGGCCGAACCCGCGATCCAACTGGTTGCTCCCTGCGCTAATTAAGACGGGCGCTCTACAGCAACCGGGGCGTAGGGGTGGTTTCCTTTGAATCGTTCAGTCTGAAGCGGAGCGATCGGAGCGAATCCAGGTCCACTGAATGCCAACTCCGACACTGAACCCGGTGGTCCGGGAAGCGAGTGGGCTGCCGGCGTTGGCGGCCCCAGCCACGGTGTCCAGGCGGCCAAAGCCGAAGACTCGCCAGTCGCGTGAGAGGCGTTGCGAGGCCGTCAGCCTCAGTCGGGATGCGATTACGCCCGATTGGGCATCGTACGCTGGTCGCAATGCAGTGGCAAATTCGGGCTTGACATCGTAGAAGGTGCCGGCCAGCTGACGGTCTCCTATCAGTGCACCCCCGCTGACAACCACGTTCCAGCCCGCCAGATTCGGATGAATCCATTGGATCTCGGGCTCGAGGGCGAGGCCACGATTTGAGAAGCGATCATTGACATCGAACACACCGCGAAGGGGCAGCTGAAAACGCCACTGACCACCACCTGGCGCTGCACCCAGGTTCCAGCGCCCGCGCGGGCCGAACTCCACCAAGGTTCCCAACTCCGGCATACCTCGCCGTTCCTCGGTTTCACCGACCCGCGAACCCAAGGCTCCGGAGAACCCGACGTCGAGCTCGAAGGCCTCAGTCTTGATGGCCCGAAGCCCCGCAGTGCCACGATCTATGCGCAACAGCGGGCCTCGGTACAGGACATATGGCACGGCGATGGCGCGGCGCACCGACTCAGAGGATCCGGGCCATGCCTGCTGTGACAGGCCGAAGCCCACCGCACCAACTTCCCACAAAGGTTCTGCCACGCGGGCATTCGATTCGGACTGCGCGGCTGCCAAAGCTGGCACCAGTGCCAACCCAGCAGCCACCGCACGCATCATCGCCGCAAGTCGGTTGTCGCCGCCTGGGCTTGCCGGGGTGTGTCGCATGGCACTGAATGCAGGGTGGTGTCGCAAGAGGCCTTCCTTTCATGCAAGGCGACAAGCGCCTGTTTTAAGAATTCGTCGATCCGATGTTCCAGATCCCCATAGTGTGGGTTGAACGTGGCCCGGGCGCCGGCCTCGCCGGGAGGTGGCGACTGCCCTCCAACGCCATACCAGACCCGCTGCGCTTGCTTGCATGCTCGAACCTGATCTTCCGTACGGAAGGGCGGGCTGCCGCAATTACGGTAGGCGCCCGACTCACCATAGTGAGGGTTCTCTGGGGAGATGTGGACAGCGAGATGGGAGATTCCCACCACCCTCAGCGAGGGGTCCGCTGCCGGGAGCCATACCAAACGATCGCCCACTGCTTTCTCCGGCGGGGTAGAAAAGTAGTTGAGGAACTGGCTGCGCGCATCACCGGCATGGGCTTCGAAGAATTGCCGGTTCCAGGCCACATCGACCACTTCGTCATCTTCGCTCTGCACGACCAGCCAGGGCGTCCGTAGCGGTCCTTGTCTGCGCATGCGCGCCTCCAGGGTACCCAGCACGGCCATGGTGGAGGCAATACCCCTCGTCGGCATCGCACCGTAACGCGCAAAATCCTCGCGCGGACCCATGTCCAGCCAGGGGCGGAATACGCCTATCCATCTGGCCTGTCGTGCCAAGAAATTCGAGCGGATTCGATAGGCAGGCGAAAGGCCGATGACCGCATCCACATCGCCGGGCGACTGCACCGCGGCGGTTAGTGCCAGCGCTGCGCCAAGCGAGAAGCCGGCGACCACCACAAAAGAGCTCTCTGCCCGCGCCTGCTTCAGAGCCGCTTCAACGTGAGTCAACCAATCACGATGATCGACGGCCATCAGATCTGCTGGGCGTGTCCCATGCCCGGGAAGCAACAGCGCGCGGGCTTCGAAACACCGCTTTGAGAGTGTCGCCGCGAGATCCCGCATGGCAAAGGCCGTGTCTGACAGCCCATGGATGAGGATGGCGATGCCTCGCGGTATATCCGCCTTGCATTCCCGGTCGTGCAGTTGCCTGAAGGGTGCCACCTGGCCCAACTCTGCATCGGCCATCGATGCAACAAAAGGAAGCCTGTGCTTGCGCAGCTCCTGGCTAACATCCCTGATATAGGTTTCGAAATCAGCGCCAGGAGCAAGCGCAGCGGGGTCACGCCAGCCGCTGAGGACGAGTTCAGGTCGCGGCGGCGTGTGGCCGGTGGATGAGCAGCCCAGAAGCAACACGGGCAGCACGATCGCCAGGAGCTTCCGGCGGAAGAAAGCCTTACCGGACAAGTCGAGCATCATCGCCTTGTGGTAGTAGCGCATACCGACGGCGGGTACGACAGAACCTGATGCCTCAGGTCCGCAGCAGCGTGTCCAGGCTGCGACGCGGGCTCGGTCCCCGCGGCTCGGTGGCGAATCCCGCGCGCGAGAGCATCTGTAAAGTCTCGCCCGATCCTGTCAAACCCAGGGTCTTGTGAATCGCCTCAAAGGGTCCGCGCATCTCCGGAAACTCCTGCAAAGCCTGGGACAAGGGGTGCATGTCCACGCCCGCCGCAGTGGCCAGCAAGTGCGAACGCACATACGCACGACCAGCGGCCACTTGCATCGGGCGTGTGTTGTCTGGGCTAGCCAGCCAGAGGAAGCCGCTGGCGGTTTCAAAGGGAACCCAGCGGTCCATCACCCGCTGCAGGGAACTGCTGCCCTTGACGGGAACCTCCATCGGGTCGAAGAGGCCGACGGTGTGCAGCGCCCGCACCATCGGACTGTTGAGGCTGATGCCATCGGGGTTTGCTGCGATGGCGCTGGGCCCGATGCGCATCACGCGGGCCGACTCGAGCCAGGTGCGCGCCGTTGTGGCCTCGATCTCGTAGGCCTCGCGCGTGATGCGACGGATCGGGTCCATCGCGGCCGCGCCGCTCGCAACGCCGCTACGCAGGCCGAATCGGGTGGCTGTGTCTGCCCAGCTGCGCAGCAGCGTCTCAGGCAGCGCACGATCATTGGCATAGGAAGACTTGCGCGTGTGCCGTCGCACGATCTGGGCAAACAAGGGGTCGGCCGTTGCACTGCCCGGCTCACCCAGCACCAACGTGGCCACGCGGCTGCCCTTGGGCAAAGCCTGGTCGGCGGGTGCGCCGTCGGGAAAGAGCTCGACCTTGGCCGACACGCCGCGCTGGGCAGCGGCGATCACCGCCAGCTCAAGAAACGCGCCACAGCCAATCAGGATCTGGCGGCCGAAGGGGTCGGTCTCGGGCAGCACCCGCTCGCTATCGCAGTTGAGGTGGATGCGCCCGGGTTCGCGCAGGTCGGCGATCCAGGGCTGGAGGTTGTGCGGATTGGGGGCGAGCAGTGCATGGGCGAGCATGAAGCGCCGCATGTCGGTCTCGCGATCGGCGCTGCGCCAGGGCTTGACCGCAGTCTCCGGCAATTCTGCACTGCAGCCTGCGAGCGAGCCTGTGGCGGCGAGTAGGGCGCCACCACCGACGAGGCGAATGAAGGACCTGCGGCTCGCGGCAGCCACCAAGCGGCTTTCAGAGGGTTGCGTTGAGACACGCATGAAATCTCTGTGTTCCATCTTCACCTCCGTCAATTGCCTTCGATAAGGCCGCTGTCAAAAGAAAGTCCATACGGATTGTCTCCAAGGTCTGGGCATGAACACAATCATTGATGTGCTACCAGTCTTTACTGGCAAAAATACGCCTGTCACTGCCCGACGTTCAGGTGAAATTGGTAGCGGGCAATGCCGTAAGCAATCTCCTGCGGAAAGAGGCTGTTATTGGTCGCACGCAGTAGCCGATCAATGTATCAGAACAGGGTTATCGCCCCTGGCTCTTGAAGTTCGACGGGCCAAGGCTGGCGGTATTATAGGTTGGATACGAGCAGCGTGTGGAGGAGCATGAACTCTCGAATATACAAAGCGTATGTCGGCGCGCTTCAAGGTTGCAGCGTGGTTGTTGGCGTGCCGGTGGTGCTGGCGATCAACGCCAGCGGAGTGGTGGCCACGAGTACAACGCCTCAACCCGCGAGCCGTAAAAAGCGGCTTCGGCCGGGCAGCGTGTCATGACAAAGCGAGGGTGTCATGGTCGCCCCCGTTCAGCGCGCGTACTTGGCCGCCCGCTGCAGCAGCAGATCGGCAAACTTGCGTGCTGCGACTTCGGTCTGCAACTCTGCGTGGCCGATGCCGCTGAACGCCGAGCCCACGTTGTTCACGCCAGCCTGGCCCCTGAAGGACAGCGCCGCGATCCGGGACGTGCCGGACACGGCTTCCACATCCAGCGATACTCCGCCGCGCGACAGCGGCGCCAGTAGCAAAAGAGTCGTGACCGCGTTGAGCCCCGGGCTCGCCAGTTCCACGGCGGTGACTGTGGCGCGCACCTGCACCGCGTCCGGTCTGGCCGTGTCGACCTGCCGCAGCCCGGCTTCCTGCAACTCCTTCGCCAGTGTCTGCACGAAGGCCTTTCGCAGCGCGGCTCGCTGATCGTCGTCGAGCTTGATCGAGGCGCCGAATGCCAGGGCGTCTGCCGGCAGATGGAACGCCGACACCGTCATTTCGGCCTCCCGCCAGGCCCGGGTGCCGTCGGGCTGGGCGGTCAGCTGATCGGCTTCGCTGAGGCTGCTCTGTGGCGGGCTGCCTACGCTAGCACAGCCGGACAGCGCCAGGCCGGCGGCCAGCATCAGCGTGGACAAGGACAGCCGCAGACGCACGTGGGAGGAAGGGGGAGACAAGGCGAACATGGCGACTCCATCGGGGTAGGGGCCTGCGACTTGCCGGCCTAATTAATACTTTGGCCATTACCCGCCGAAGTCACCAGACTCGGCAAAGTATGCCAGCCATGCAAAAATACATGCCATGCCTATCCGCACCTTCCCTGGTGACACCACCCCTGTCCAGCCCTCGCCCGGCCCGCTGCTGGACAACTGGAACCTCCTGCGCTCCTTCATCGCCATCTACGAGACCGGCACCCTTACTGGTGCCGCACAGCGACTGGTCACCACCCAGCCCAGCATGGGCCGCCACCTGCGTGAACTGGAGGAGAGCCTGGGCGAGACCCTGTTCGTACGCCTGCCCGGCCGGCTCAAGCCGAACGCCCGGGCAGACGCGCTGTACGCCGCCATCACACCCATGCACCAGGCCGTTCGCGACGCCGAGCGGCTGTTCGGCGAGGATACCGAACAGGTCGCGGGCTTGGTGCGGGTCGCGGTGGGAGAGGCCTACGGGTATCACGTCGTGCCGCAGATTCTGGCGCCGCTGCTCAATGCGTACCCAGAGCTCGAGATCGAACTGTCGGTCTCCAACCAGAGCGAAAACCTGCTGCGCCGCGATGCCGACATCGCAGTGCGTTACTTCCGGCCACAGCAGGACGGAATCATCGTCCGCAAGCTTGGCCGAGCGGACATGGGTCTATACGCGCACGAGTCCTACCTCGCCCGCTTCGGAGAGCCTGTCGGTTTCGAGATCCCGCCTGGTGGCGTGCTCGCCGGTTTCGACCGCATGCCCATGCGGCTGAGCGAATCGTTGCGCGGGGCGGCGCCCGATCGGCCGCTGCAGTTTCGCTGGCGCAGCGATGCGGTGCTGGCCTTGCAGGCCGCGATTGAGAGTGGGGCCTGCATCGGCATGATGTTCAACCACATCGCAGCGACTCGGCCCGGGCTGCGGCGTGTGTTGGCCAGTCAGGTCGGCTTCGCCAACGAGGTATGGCTGTGCGCCCACGATGATCTGCGCCGCAGCAGCCGCATGCGCTTGGTGTGGC
>JAJTHX010000179.1 GCA_021300125.1 Betaproteobacteria bacterium
CGAATGTGATTGCAGCAATCCAGCCGAGGCCATGGCTGCGGCGTGGGTCACTTTCGGAGGGTGGAGAGATTACGAGAGGTTTTGCCGGTGTGGAACTGGTCAGCCCTGGCACGCCCAACCTGCGCGTCGAAATCCAGGCTGACAACCACGAGGCGAGGAATCTTGGCAGCCTCGTCGCCGAGGCCGGCCGCATCGGCATCTACGCCGGCTTGATCAGGCAGGGCGGGGCCATCAATGCCGACAGCGCCGTGGCCGAGGGCGGGCGTATCCTGCTGCGCTCGACCAGGCGCACCGATCTTGACGTTTCGAGCGTCATCAGCGCGCGTGGCACGGATGGCGGGCGCATCGAGGTGCTGTCCGACCTGGCGACCGGCCAGACCAACACCGCCGGCATCCTGGACGCATCGGCCTCGGGCGCCGCAGGGCGTGGCGGCTTCGTGGAAACTTCCGCGGCCGCGATCAATATCGGGGACTCCACCAGGGTCAATACCATGGGCAGCGCCGCTCCGGGGCTGTGGGTGATTGATCCCTTGAACTTTTGGATTGTGCCGGGTAGCGCTGCGCTGAGCCCCAGCGGGGTCGGCGCCAGCACGCTGGTGGCGAACCTGGCCACGACACCCATCGATATTTACACCGCGGCCTATGGCGGCCAAGAGGGCAACATTCTGGTCAATGCGCCGGTGTCCTGGAGCAGTGCCAACGGCTTGAGCCTGTATGCGCATAACGACATCCAGGTGGCGCAACCTGTGGCCAATGCAGGTACCGGTCTGGTCTATATGATGGCCGGATGGAATGGCAGTGTGGGTGGGGCATTTCCGGTTTTCGGCACGGGCAACATCAGCATCTCGGCGCCGGTCAGCAGCAATGGCTCCATCTTCCTGTTCGCGGGGAATACGATTTCACAGACCAGCAGCGGCATGTTGACCACGCCGGCGCTCGGCGCCGAAACATTGGCTGGCAGTGTCCAGTTGAATGCCGCCTTCAACGCTGTCGGCACGCTGGCGGGTAAAGCCAGGGGCCAGTTTGCCTTCAAAAATTCCAGCACCGGCAACCTGAACGTCGGCGCCGTGTTTGGCAGGACGGGGATTCTCGTATCGGACGGGGGTATCGATGCACCGCATGTCAATATCTCGGTCAGCCAGAACGGTGCCGGGGCGCTTGTCATCAAGGAGCCGGTCAGGGCCTTGAGCGAAAGTCGCAGCGGCAATGCCACTGTCACATTGACTTCGCTCAACGGCATTGAGGTGAATCCCGTCGGTTCCGTGAATGGTCGGGTGGAGGCGAGTGCAGGCTCCGGCGTTGTCGATGGCGGTATCGCCTACCCCGGCGGCAACGCCACTGTGACCCTGACCAACAACGGCGTTGCGGCCCTTTGGGTGAGCGGCGAATTGAAAGCCACGGCCGGCAATGGCGCCGACTCGGGACCGGGCACGGGTGGTGGCCACGGTGGCTCGGCCACCGTGAATATCACTTCCAACGACGCTCTGAATATCCACGGCCCGGTCACAGCCCTCGCTGGCCGCGGCGGCGATGTGGACATGTACGGCGGCGGCATCAGCGGCAGTGGCGGCAATGCCACTCTCGTAACCTCCTCGGTCGGCAACACCGTGATCAACGCCGGTATCACCGTGACCGGTGGTCGCGGCGGCTCGAACGACAACTTCGCGGCGGCTGGCCATGGCGGTTCTGCCTCGCTGCTGATGGGATCCAGCGCGGGAATGACCGTGTCCGAGAGTACTATGACTGTGCAGGGCGGTTCAGGGGGGGCGGCTGGCGGGGGCTTTGGGGGCAATGGAGGCGGTGTCCTGGTGGAATTGACAGACTTAAGCGGCGCTGCGCAACTCCAATTCAATGATGCGGCGCTTATGGTTACTGCGGGCGATGCAGGATATGGTGGCGACACTGGAACCGCACAGGGGGGCGCCATCAGGCTGACCGCAAACGGCGGCATGTCGTTGTATAACAGCGTTGTTTATTTGGACGGCGGCGAAACGGCGGGCGTTGCTGCGTCCGAAACGCTGATCCGGCTCGAGTCTTCCAATGATCTTTTGATCCGGGAAACCCAGATCACTGCTGCGGGATCCCGTTATGCCAGTGACAACTTTACTGCTGCCGGCGGCCACGCCAAGATCGAGGTGCGCGCCACCAACGGCAATATCACCGTGGACGGTGCTGAAGGCAATCCCGGCTATCTATACGCTTACGGCGGTCACGCCGCTCCGTCATCCTTCGCTTACGGCGGCAACGGCCGGATCGACATCATGGCAAGGGCGTCTGTGAACCTGTCGGCGTTTTCCCAGGTGGGGGCCTTGGCTGGTAGCGGTGGCTTTTCCGGCGTTGGCGGCAACGCCCAGGTGACGGTTTCATCCGAAATCGGCAACCTGAACTTGTCCGGCTCCACTATCTACGCGGCAGGAGGCACCACCGACAGTGGTGGTTATGGGGGTGCCGCATCCGTTGTGCTGTCGGCGATCGGTCCGGTTTCCATGAGTGCTTTCAGTGCTATAAGCTATGGCGGCAGTGGCGGCCAGGGTACTGGCGACGCGCGGGTGCAAGTCGAGAGCGGTACCCGCATCGAGATGAACGATTTTTCTACCCTCAGAGCGTATAGCGATTCGGAGGCGGGGGGGGTGGGTCAAGTGGACTTGATCGCAGCAGGACCGGTCAGTCTGTCCAATTCAGTGCTGCAGGCGCCATACGGCGGCGCGATTTTGATCTCGGGCCTCGGTATTACCATGAACTACACCGAAGTGTATGCCGGCGGCACAGTTTCGCTCTATTCCGATGAAAGCGGCATTACTGCAGTCAACGATTCCACCATCTACAGCGGATCCTCCCCAAGCTCGGGCCTGGCCATTGGCACCTCGGGCGACCTGTTTCTGGATCAGAGCTGGATCTACGGCTACCCGGAAGTGAACCTGGCCATTGGCGGCAATGTGTATCTTGGCAACGGCTCGAAAATCGAGGCCGGTTCTCCCGATACGATTTTCCTGGTGTTTCCCAACGGTGCGTCCAGCAACTTTTTCGTCAATGGTGCGCCAGGCGTCATCAGCGTTGGCGATACCGGTTTCTTCGTGAATGGCGCTCCGGCACAGTTGGGTATCAACATGTTCGTGACCAATGGCACGCCGCCCCCGCCAGTCACCCTGGACTCCGGGGTCCCGGCCCCGGTGGATTCCCTGGTCGTGGCCCTTAACCAATCCACCCGGCCGCCGGCAGGATCGCAGGGCACCGGGGCGAAGAATGATGAGGACGATCCAAAGAAAACCGGCAAGAAGGACGCACCGGTCTGCCGCTGAGCGGATCCCGGTCGCGCCGCAAACCCTGGCTGACCACGCCGCGTTCGTTGCCGGCCGCTCCTCGATAATGCATTGAAATTGCAGCACTTTGCTGGATTTTTCGGACTCTTCTGCGATAATAATTCGGATGCAAGCCTGAACGGTTTTGATCCCTTCAACGGGTGCCCAGGGAACACCTCGGAATGAAAAAAAAATCAATTAAATCAAGGGTTTGCTATATTTTTTGGGCAAGCTGTGCAGGCCTCCTGGCGGGTTTCCTGCCGATGTCGCTGCGAGCCCAAAGCGCGCCGGAAGTGGTGATTCCCGCGCCGCGATTCGAAATCCGCGGGTTTGAGGTCAGCGGTGACAGCCTGCTCGGCGCCGAAACGGTGCAGCGTATCGTCACGCCTTTCACCGGCCAGCAGAAGGATTTCGGCGACGTGCAGCGCGCGCTGGAGGCGCTTGAGGCCGAATACCGCCGGCGCGGTTTCGGCGTGGTGCAGGTGCAGTTGCCGGAGCAGGACATTACCCTGGGCGTGGTGCGCTTCAATGTCAACCAGCCCACGCTCGGCAAGGTCAACATCGAAGGCAACCAGTTCTTCAACAACGCCAACGTTCGCCGCGCGCTGCCCTCGTTGAGGGAAGGGCAGACGCCCAATTCCGCCGCCATCGCACGCGACCTGCAGATTGCATCCGAGCATCCGGTCAAGCAGACCAATGTGCTGCTGCGCTCGGGCGCCACCGACAGCCAGGTGGATATCAATGTCCGCGTCACCGACAGCCGGCCATGGCGGCTGATCGCCACGCTCGACGACTCCGGCACCTCGGACACCGGCTACATGCGCCTTGGCCTGGGTTTGCAGCACACGAACCTGTTCGACCGCGACCACACCTTCACCGTACAGTACGTGACCTCGCCCACCCAGCACGATCAGGTGGCGATCTACGGTCTGGGCTACCGCATCCCGTATTACCGCCTGCACAGCACGCTGGATCTTTTCGCCGGCTATTCGGACGTGGATTCCGGCACCGTGCAGGGGCTGTTCAACGTCAGTGGCAAGGGTTCGATTTTTGGCGGCCGCTGGAGCTACCACCTGCCCAAGTGGGACGACATCGAGCACCGCGTTTTCGCCGGCCTTGACTATCGTGCGTTCCAGAACAATGTCACCCTCGCCGGCGTCGGTCTGGTACCGGACATCACCATCCAGCCGGTGTCGATCGGCTATGCCGGCCTGAAGCGGATGACCGCGAGCGAGTGGAACTTCAACACCTCGCTGTCGCGCAACCTGCCCGGCGGCGTGGACGGCGATGCCGCGGCTTTCCAACGCACCCGCGCCGGCGCCAATCCCGAATACACGATCCTGCGTTTCGGCACCTCCTACATCCATGCCTTCGCCAATCAGTGGCAGGGCCGTGCCGCGCTGGCCGGCCAATACAGCGGTGACAGGCTGGTGCCGGGGGAGCAATACGGCATCGGCGGTCCCGATTCGGTGCGTGGTTACCTGTTGCGTGAGGCCACCAACGACAAGGGGTATGCGGTGCAGCTTGAGGCCTATACGCCCAACCTCTCGGCCCGCGTCGGCTTGACCGACCAATGGCGCCTGCGGATGGTTGGTTTTTATGACTTTGGCCAGGTCAAGCGCAATGACCCGCTCGCCGGGGAGCAGGCGGGCAAATACCTCGCCAGCACCGGTATCGGCATGCGCCTCGGCCTTGGCAAAACGCTCAGCCTGCGCCTCGACCTGTCGCATGTGCTGCGTGACCATGGCACCCGTCAGGCCGGCGACATGCGCCTCAACGGCGCGATGGCGCTGGTCTATTGAGCCGGGTGAGCCGGCTGGTCACGCCAAGCCCTTGATTTTTAACGCCTTGATCAGACAGGGCTTTCCGGTATAATCCGGCCTCCCGCGCGGGCAACCGTCCGCCGGAACACCACCGAAGTTTTCCTTGCCGCACCGCGCTCGCATCGCGGGCGGCCCCACAGCCCACAAGGAGAAATGCATGCGACATTACGAGATCGTTTTGATCGTCCATCCGGACCAAAGCGAGCAGGTGCCGGCGATGATTGACCGCTATCGCCAGCTCATCACCGGCCGCAAGGGGGCGGTGCACCGCTACGAAGACTGGGGTCGCCGCCAGCTCGCCTACCCGATCCAGAAGCTGCACAAGGCGCACTACGTGCTGATGAACATCGAGTGCGACCAGGAAACCCTCGGCGAACTCGAGCACGCCTTCAAGTTCAATGACGCGGTGCTGCGCCATCTCACGGTCAGCATGGAAGCTGCCGTCACCGGCCCGTCGCCGATGATGCGCGAGGAGAAGCCGCGCGCGGCCGTCACCGAGGAAGCCAGGCCGGCTGCCGCAGCCGCTGTGCCGCCCGCGGAGCGTGCAGCCTAAGTGAGCGGCAACACGGTCAGGCTGCATGCCGTCCTGACCGCGATGGAAACCCTGCGCCACACCCCTGCCGGCCTGCCGGTGATCGATTTCACCGTCAGCCACGCCTCCCAGCAAACCGAAGCCGGGCGCGAACGCGAGGTGAATTTCGAGATGACGGCGAAAGCCGCCGGCGAACTGGCGAAACGGATTGCCGCATTGCCCGCAGGCAGCGCGCTCCGGCTGGAAGGGTTTCTGAACCGCAGGCACAGATTGAGCAGGCAGATGGTTCTGCACGTGACACGGATCGAAAACGCGAACTGAAACCACGAACTGAAACCTTGAACTGAACACACGAATCAAACGAATCGAGACTGAAAGGATATTGACATGCCAAGAATGGGCGGCAGTGCCGGCAAAGGCAAATTCGGCAAGGGCAAAGGCAAGGACGGACGCAAGAAAGGCGGCGCGCTGTTCCGTCGCCGCAAGTTCTGCCGTTTCACGGCCGAGGGCATCAAGCAGGTGGACTACAAGGACATCAGCCTGCTCAAGGATTTCATCAACGAGAACGGCCGCATCATCCCGGCCCGCATCACCGGCACCAAGGCGCGCTATCAGCGCCAGCTGACCACCGCGGTCAAGCGCGCGCGCTTCCTCGCGCTGCTGCCGTACACCGACCAGCACTGAGAGGCCCGCCATGCAAGTCATTCTGCTTGAAAAAGTCGTCAACCTCGGCACCCTCGGCGATGTCGTCCGCGTCAAGGACGGCTACGCGCGCAATTTCCTGATTCCGCAGGGCAAGGCCAAGCGCGCCACCCAGTCCAACCTCGCCGAGTTCGAAAAGCGTCGTGCCGAACTGGAAAAAGCGCAGGCCGAGCTGCTGGCCCAGTCGCAGGAGAAGGCCGCCAAACTCGAAGGCATGATGGTGCAGATCACGCAAAAGGCCGGCGTGGATGGCAAGCTCTTCGGTTCGGTCACCAACTCCGACATTTCCGAAGCCCTCAAGAAGCAGGGCATCGAGGTGCCGAAGGCCGCGATCCGCATGCCGGAAGGCCCGCTCAAGATGATCGGCGATTACCCGATCAAGGTTGCGCTGCACGCCGACGTGGTGGTCTCGATCACCGTCTCGGTGCTCGGCGACGCCAGCTGACCGGGGGCCGGTTCCGCCACAGAATCAAGGCGTTAAGCGGGGTCAAAAAAGGGCTGGCGACAGCCCTTTTTTATTTGTTACAGTCGGATGGGGCGCAGTGCAGCGCCTGATATTTTTCCCATTTAAATCAGATACTTACAGGCCAACCCAATGGTGCAGCTGGTCACTCCGCTTGCCAAGGACCCGCAACTCGAGGCGGCACGTACGCCGCCGCATTCGATCGAGGCCGAGCAGTCGGTGCTCGGCGGCCTGCTGCTGGACAACAGCGCCTGGGACCGCATCGGTGATGTGGTGACCGAAGCCGATTTCTATCGCGCCGACCATCGCCTGATTTTCCAGCACATCGCGCAGCTGATCGAGCACAACCGCCCGGCGGATGCACTGACCGTGGCCGAGAGCCTGGAGCGCAGCGGCAAGCTGCAGGAGGCGGGCGGCCAGGCCTATGTCGGCACGCTCGCGCTGAACACCCCCAGTGCGGCCAACATCCGCCGCTACGCCGAGATCGTGCGCGAGCGCTCGATCCTGCGCAATCTCGCGGCGGTCGGCACCCGCATCTCCGATTCCGCCTATACGCCCAGCGGCAAGGATGCCCAGGTGCTGATCGACGAGGCCGAGGCGCTGGTGTTCCAGATCGCAGAGGCGGGTGCGAAGACGCGGCAGGGCTTCACCAAGATTGATCCGCTGCTGACCGAGACGGTCGAGCGCATCGACATGCTCTACAGCCGCGAGAACAAGAGCGACGTCATCGGCCTGCCCACCGGTTTCGTGGACCTTGACCGCATGACCTCGGGGCTGCACGGCGGCGAGATGGTGGTGATCGCGGGGCGCCCTTCCATGGGCAAGACCGCGCTGGCGATGAACATGGCGGAGAATGCCGCGCTCGAGAGCAAAAAGGCGGTGGCCGTGTTCAGCATGGAGATGTCCGGGCCCCAGCTTGCGATGCGGATGATCGGCTCGGTCGGGCGGGTTGACCAGCACCAGCTGCGCACCGGCACCTTCAAGGAGGAAGACTGGCCGCGGCTGGTGGATGCCGTGGGCAAGCTCAATGACTCGCATATTTTCATCGACGATACCGCGGGACTGAACGTTCTCGAGGTGCGCTCGCGCGCGCGGCGGCTGCACCGCCAGTGCGGCGGACTCGCGCTGATCGTGGTGGATTACCTGCAGCTGATGTCAGGCACATCCTCGGGCGGGCGCGACGAGAACCGCGCCACCGAGATCGCCGAGATCTCGCGTTCGCTCAAGGGCATCGCCAAGGAGCTCAAGGTGCCGGTGATCGCGCTGTCGCAGCTCAACCGCGGGGTCGATTCACGCCAGGACAAGCGGCCAATGATGTCGGACCTGCGTGAATCCGGGGCCATCGAGCAGGATGCCGACGTGATCCTGTTCATCTACCGCGACGAGGTCTACAACCCGGATTCGCCGCGCAAGGGTATTGCCGAGATCATCATCGGCAAGCAGCGCAACGGCCCTGTGGGCAAGGTGGATCTGACTTTCCTCGGACGCTACACGCGGTTCGAGAACTATGCCGGTGGCGGCATCGGCCCAGCCGAATACTAGCGGGCCTGCTGCGCAGCCCGATCGCTGCGGCCCTGGGAACGTAGTACTTCGGGATTAGAGCGACTCCGCCGCGAAATCCGCCAGCCGCGAACGCTCGCCACGCACCAGCGTGACATGGCCGCCGTGCGGCCAGCCCTTCATGCGGTCCACCACGTAGGTCAGGCCCGAGCTGCCCTCGGTCAGGTACGGCGTGTCGATCTGCGAGATGTTGCCCAGGCATACCACCTTGGTGCCGGGGCCGGCGCGGGTGATCAGGGTCTTCATCTGCTTCGGCGTCAGGTTCTGCGCCTCGTCGATGATGAGGAACTTGTTGAGGAAGGTGCGGCCGCGCATGAAGTTGAGCGACTTCACCTTGATCCGCGAGCGGATCAGGTCGCGCGTCGCGGCGCGGCCCCATTCCCCGGCCTCGTTGTCACTGTGGTTGAGCACGTCGAGGTTGTCCTCCAGTGCGCCCATCCAGGGATTCATTTTTTCTTCCTCGGTGCCGGGCAGGAAGCCGATGTCCTCGCCCACCGGCACCGTGACGCGGGTGACGATGATCTCGGAGAAGAGTTTTTCATCCAGGGTCTGCGCAAGGCCCGCGGCCAGCGTCATCAGGGTCTTGCCGCTGCCGGCCTGGCCGAGCAGGGTGATGAAATCGATGTCCGGATTCATCAGCGCGTTGAGCGCGAAGTTCTGCTCGCGGTTGCGCGCGGTGATGCCCCATACCGCGTTCCTCTGGTGGCTGTAGTCCTTCAGCGTCTGCAGGATGGCGGTCTTGCCGCTGACCTCCCTGACCTGTGCCTGGAAGGGCTGGTCGCCCTCAAGGTGCACGAACTGGTTGACCAGCAGGCTCGCGCACAGCGGCCCGTTGACGCGGTAAAACGTCTGTCCGGCCTGCTGCCAGGACTCCATGTTCTTGCCGTGGCTGTCCCAGAAATCCCCCGGCAGCGCGCAGATTCCGGTGTAGAGCAGGTCGGAATCCTCGAGCACCTCGTCGTTGAAATAGTCCTCGGCGGCGAGTCCCAGCGCACGCGCCTTGATGCGCATGTTGATGTCCTTAGACACCAGGATCACCTGGCGCTTGGGATGCTTTTCCTGCAGGTGCTTGACCACGCCGATGATCTGGTTGTCGGCCTTGCCGCTGGGCAGGCTTGAAGGCAGCGAGCCGTTGATGGCCTCGGTCTGCAGGAACAGCTTGCCGGCGGCGGCCTTGTCGCCGTGGGCGGCGAGCGGGATGCCTTCGATGATTTCTCCTTCGAGGGCGCCGATGACCTCGTCGAGGTAGCGGCTCGCCTGGCGCGCGTTGCGCGAGACTTCGGACATGCCTTTCTTGTTCCCGTCGAGTTCCTCGAGGGTGGCCATCGGGATGAAGAGGTCGTGTTCCTCGAAGCGGAACAGCGAGGTGGGATCGTGCATCAGCACGTTGGTGTCCAGCACGAAGAGCTTGGTGCTGGCGGGCAGGCGGGATACGTTGGTGGTGGAGGAAACGGCTGGCTTGCGCTGGATCATGAGCCTCCCGGGCGGCAGGTGACGGAAAGAAACCGTGGTGGCCGGGGGCTCAGCCGAGGGTTTTTACGAATTCCAGCACCTCCTCGACATGCCCCGGAACCTTCACGCCGCGCCATTCGCGGCGGATGGTGCCCTTGCGGTCAATGACGAAGGTGCTGCGTTCGATGCCGCGCACCTTCTTGCCGTACATGTTTTTCATCTTGATGACGTCGAAGGCCTTGCAGGCTTCTTCTTCGACGTCGCTCAGGAGTTCGAAGGGAAAGCCCATCTTCGCCTTGAAATTCTCGTGCGACTTCAGGCTGTCGCGCGACACGCCGAGGATGGCTGCGCCGGCCTTCGCGAACTTCGGGTGGAGGTCGCGGAAATTCTGGCCCTCGGTGGTGCAGCCGGGGGTGTTGTCTTTCGGGTAGAAGTAAAGCACCAGCGTCTTGCCGAGCAGGCTGCTCAGGCGGATGCTGCGGCCGCCGGTCGCGGGGAGCTCGACGTCCGGGGCGGGCTGTTCCAACAGGCTGGTTTCGGATGTTGCCATGAGTCTGAATCTATCTTGGCTGAATTTTCCGGCGCTTGCAACAGGGAGTTGGTGTGTTTGCGCAACTGCCGCAAAACCGTCATGCCATCGCAATGCCGCTGCAAACTGCGCAACCGATGCTGTCGCCGCGGACAAGGTGCGCGATCAGGCGCGCGCGGGATGCCGGGGCAGCGGGGGTTGGTGATGCGCATCGTCATCATGGGTTGCGGTTATGTGGGACTGGTCACGGGTGCCTGCCTGGCCGAGAAGGGCAGCCGTGTGACCTGCATCGACAACAACCACCGCAGGATCACCGGACTGCGCATGGGTATGGTGCCTTTCCATGAGCCGGGCCTCGAGGAACTGGTGCTGCGCAACGTGCAGCAGCGGCGGCTGGCATTTGCCGAAGATCCGCGCGAGGCGCTGTGTGATGCCGATGTTGCCTTCATCACCGTCGGGACGCCTTCGCTCGAAAACGGCAGCGCCGATACCCGCCAGGTTTTCGCCGCTGCTTCCGACATCGCGCGCCATGCGCGGGCCGGCTGCATCATTGTCAACAAGTCCACGTCGCCGCCGGGCACCGCTGAGGCCATCCGCAGACTGGCCGAAAGCGAGGCGGCGTGCCGCGGCAACATGGCCCCGTGTCCGGTGGCCTCCAATCCCGAGTTCCTGCGCGAGGGCGCGGCGGTTGCCGATTTCATGCATCCGGACCGTGTCGTACTTGGCAGCGACGACGAGCGCGCCGCGGAAATCATGCGCACGCTCTACGCGCCCTTCATCCGGGACGGGGAAGGCTGGCTGGTGATGCGCCCGCGCGACGCCGAACTGGCCAAATATGCCGCCAATGCGATGCTGGCGACCCGGATCTCGTTCATGAACGAGATCGCGCGCCTGTGCAGTGCCCTCGGTGCGGACATCGAGCAGGTGCGCCGCGGC
>JAJTHX010000154.1 GCA_021300125.1 Betaproteobacteria bacterium
AGCCTGCTCAGCCACCGCGGAGACGAAGTGCGATTGAAATAAGTGCGATTGAAATTCCAGCAGGTCCTGTTCCTGCTGCGGGGATTTACCGTCGGATTGCCGGGCAGCCGCGTTGTGCCGGGCCTGGGCAGCAGCGGCTTCGAGCAGGCTGCCTGAGCGGGCATCGGATTCGCCACCGGAATCATCGCCGCCCTTCTTGAGCAGACGCCAGCGGGCGGCGTCCCTGAGCTGCTCAAGCAACCGGCTCAAGGGGTGGACAACTGCGTGAAGTTTGGCATGTCAGCCCGAATAGACAAGAGCGACAACCCGTGCCCCTGCCGGCTGCATGAGCGCAGCCGCAGGGTCGTCAGGCATGGCATCCACCGCCTCAGAAGCCTGAGCGTACCCACCCCACGGCCGGGTCAGGCAGACCCTGCACAAGGTCGGCTCTGCTTACTGCGCCCACAACGCCTCCACGATGGCACAACCCACCGCATCGTACTCGCGGAGCTGTCGCGGTTGAAGGAAAAGAAATCGTTGCCGGTGAGCTTGCAGCAGCGCCTTGGCCACGCGCACGCGCCAGCCATGGAGCACCACCTTCGTTTACGCGGCATCCCGTTCGGTCGGCTCGAATTGGCGCAGCGGCTTGCGTTCGGAAAGCCCGGGGGGCAGAGAATCGGCCGCTTGCGGCCTGAACATCCAGGCCATCCCGGCCAGCACCGCAACCAGCAGCAGGATGATTGCCGGTGTCACCGGACCGGCTGGTCCATGCCGGCCAAAACACACTGGATCTACGGCGGTCTCGCCAACCGATCATCGTGCCCGTCGCCGAGACGGGGACTCTCCGCGCACCAGGAGCACCGGCACCGGCGCCTGGCGCACCACCAGCTCGGCGTCGCTGCCGAGCACCAGATGGCTGATGCCGCGGCGGCCATGGGTACCCAGCACCAGCAGGTCGGCACGCCATTTACAGGCTTCCGCCACCACGCCATCGGCGATCCGCCCCTTGCAGCGCTCCACCAGCACGGACTCGGCGGCCACGCCCTGTCTGGCCGCAAGGGCCTTCGCCGATTGCAGCGCCTTCTCGCCGCCGGCCTTGAGCAGGTCGAGGATGTGTTCAGTGCCGAAGGCGAAGGCCGAGTCGCGCAGGGCCAGCGATTCATCCACCACATGCACCAGGCGCAGCTTCGCACCGCAGGCCCGCGCGATGCGCAGCGCCTCCTTCAGTCCTTTAAGTGCGGTTATGCTGCCGTCAACCGGCACCAGGATTCGTTTGTACATTCGGGCCCCCACGTGTGTGATCTTCAGTTACGCCACCGCCCCGCCGCTTCGTCATCGGAAGCGCGGGCATCCACCCAGCGCGCCCCCTGGGGCGTGACTTCCTTTTTCCAGAACGGCGCCTGGGTTTTCAGGTAATCCATGATGAACTCGCAGGCGGCAAAGGCATCGCCGCGGTGGCTGCAGGCCACCACCACCAGCACGATCTGGTCGGTGGGTTTGAGGGTGCCTACGCGGTGGATCACCAGGGCATCAAGCACCTCCCAGCGTCCCCGGGCCTGATCGATGATGGCCCCGATCGATCTCTCGGTCATGCCCGGATAGTGCTCAAGCGTCATCATCGACACCGCATCGCCGTCGTTGATGTCGCGCACCACGCCGATGAAGCTGGCAATGGCACCGATCTTCGGATTGCCGCGGCGCATCGCGGCTATTTCCGCGGCGGTGTCGAAATCGGCTTCCTGTATGCGAACGCTCATGGCCTAGCCTCCAGTGACCGGCGGAAAGAACGCGACCTCGTCGCCGGCTTTCAGCGGTGCATCGCCCTGCGCGAGCGTCTGGTTCACCGCTGCACGCAGCTTTCGGGCCGGCGCCATCTCCTCGGCCCAGGCACCGCCGCGGGCGGCGAGGTGGGCACGCAGCACCTGCAGGGTTTGCACCCCTGCGGGCAGCAGCATCTCCTCGCGCGCAAGTCCCAGCGACTCGCGCAGGCGGGCGAAATAAAGCAGGGTCACGGTTGCGCCGCTCATGTCAGCGCCCTCATTGCAGTCCAAGATGGCGGAGGATGAAGTCGGCGATCGGCGGCGGCGCGTTGAGATCGAGCCGCGGCAGCCGGGTCTCGACCGGGGCATCGCTCGCCACCGCGACCACGTTCGGATCATGGGGATGGATCAGCGACTCGCCGACCTCGGCACGGTACACCTCAAGCTTGGGAATGGCCTCGCGCTTGAAGCCTTCCACCAGCAGCAGGTCGCAGGGCGACAGTCTGGCGATCTGCTCGGACAGCCCGGGCTCCGGCGCACCGCGCAGCTCATGCATCAGCGCCCAGCGCCGCGACGAAGTGACCATCACCTCGGTGCAGCCGGCATGACGGTGGCGAAAGGAGTCCTTGCCCGGCTGGTCCACGTCGAATGTATGGTGGGCGTGCTTGATCAGCGACACGCGCAGGCCGCGCGCAGTGAAGAGCGGGATCAGGCGCTCGATCAGCGTGGTCTTGCCGCTGCCGGAATAACCGGCGAATCCGAAAATTTTCATGGGCTTGCTTGGATGAACCAGAGCGAAGTTTAACAGCGCTCAGGCATAGCCGACGGCGTGGCGATCGAGTGCGATCGCCTTGATCAGGGCATACACCTGCAGTCCGGGCTGCAAAGCCAGTTCTTCCCGGGATTGCCGCGTGATCCGGGCGACGATGGTCGCGCCACCGGCATCCAGGCTGACCTCGGCCATCGAACCCGGGCTGTCGGCAATCGCGGACACGCGGCAGGCGATGATGTTGCGGAAGGTGGTGCCCTCGGGGCGTTGCAGGGCCAATGCCACGTCGCGGGCGCGGATGCGTACCCGCACCGCCTCACCGGCCAGCGCGTCGAGGTCCGCGACAAACAGGCTGCCGCCGGCGAATTCCAGGCGCGCCATGCCGTAACGCAGGTCCTGCTCGGCAACACGCGCCTCGATCACCGCACCCCCCTCGTAACGGCCGGTCAGCGGCCGCAGCTCAGCCTTGCTCATGATCTCAGCAGTCGGCCCCGCGGCCTCGACGCGTCCGTCCGACAGCAGCACGACGTTCGAGGCCAGACGCACCACCTCCTCCACCGCATGGCTGACGTACAGCATGGGCACTGCGAATTCGTCACGCAGCAGCTCAAGGTAGCGCAGGATTTCACTCTTGCGCCGGGTATCTAGCGCGGCCAGCGGTTCGTCGAGCAGCAACAGCCGCGGCCTGGCCAGCAATGCGCGGCCGATCGCCACCCGCTGTTTCTCGCCACCGGACAGCGCCCCGGGCCTGCGCTCGAGCAGGCTCTCCAGCCCGAGGAGGCCGACGACACGGTCCAATTCGGAACCTGAAACAGACTGCCCGCTGAACAGGCCGGAATAGGTCAGGTTGTGACGCACCGTAAGGTGGGGAAACAGCCGCCCCTCCTGGAACACATAACCGAAGCGGCGCGCCTGCGGCGGCAGATGAATGCCGCCGTCGGCGTCGAACAGGGTTTCTCCATCAAAGCGGATGCTGCCGCGCTGCGGGCGCAGCAGGCCGGCGATGGCGTTGACCAGCGTCGTCGTGCCAGAGCCCGAGCGGCCGAACAGCGCGGTCACGCCACCCTCGGCGGCAAACTCCACCGCCAGCCGGAACCCCCCCTGCGCATGCTCAATTGCGACGTTGAGCATCGTGGCCATGCAGGCGCCGGGTTGCCCCGCGCACCAGCCTTTCGGAAACCAGCAGCGCAGCCAGTGATAGCAGGACCGCGATCACGCAAAGCCGCATCGCCGCGGCATCACCGCCGGGCACCTGGGTCAGCGCATAGATGGCCAAAGGCAGGGTCTGCGTCTCGCCGGGAATGTTGGAGACGAAGGTGATGGTGGCACCGAACTCACCGAGGCTGCGCGCAAAGGACAGCAGCACGCCGGTGAGGATGCCCGGCAGTGCCAGCGGCAGGGTCACCGTGAGCAGCACGCCGATGCGGCCGGCGCCGAGGGTCTGCGCGGCAGCCTCCAGTTTTGGATCGATGTTCTCGATCGACAGCCGGATCGCGCGCACCATCAGCGGAAAACCCATCACTGCGCAGGCCACCGCGGCGCCGGTCCAGCGGAAGGCAATGACAATGCCGAACCACTGCTCCAGCAGTTCACCGACGGGACCCCGCCGGCCGAGGAGTATCAGCAGAAAATAGCCGATGACCACCGGTGGCAGTACCAGCGGCAGATGGATCACGGCATCACACAGGCTCTTGCCGGGAAAATCATGTCGTGCCAGCAGGTGCGCCACCACCAGCGCAAGCGGCAGGCTCAGCAAGACACTCCACAGCGCGACCTTCAGGCTCAGGGACAGGATGCCCCACTCTTCAGCGCTCAAATTACTCCACCGCAAGTTGGCCCGAGAACTGCGGCTCAGTATGGCAGAAAGCCATGCTTCCTGAAGACCGTGATAGCCGCCGGTGATTTCATGAAGTTGAAAAAGGCCGCAGCCTCCCTGCCCCTGCTCTCGGCCAGCAAAGCCGCCGGATAGACAATCGGCGGATGGCTGTCGCCGGGGAAAGCGGCAACGATGCGCACCTTGTCTTCCGCCGCGGCATCGGTGCGATAGACGATGCCCAGCGGCGACTCGCCGCGGGCGACAAAATTCAGCGCGGTGCGCACATTATCAGCACGGATGATCCGGTTTGAAACCTGCGCCCACAGGCCCATCGACTCCAGCGCCGACTTGCCGTATTTGCCGGCGGGCACACTGTCCGGGTCGGCCATCGACAAACGCTCATTGCCCAACAGTTCCGCCAGCTTGAGGTCCTTCCTCAGCGCCAGCGACACCTTGGATGACTGCGGCGCAATCATCACCAGCTCGTTGCGCAACAGATTCACCCGGGTCGGCTCGTTAACGAGCTTGCGCTGCGACAGGTAATCCATCCAGTCGAGATCGGCAGATACAAAAATGTCCGCCGGTGCGCCCTTTTCGATCTGGCGGGCCAATGCGGAACTCGCGGCATAGGAGATGACCACCTTGCCGCGCTTTTGTGCCGACCAGGCCTGCTGCACTTCATCGAGCGCATTCTTCATGCTCGCTGCGGCAAAGACAGTGACATCAGCGGCCACGGCTTTGCCGCCAAGCATGATAAAAAATATAATTAAAAATAATGACTTACAGTTAATCACTCAAGACTCCACGGCAATACCGGTGTGTTCAGTTTGATTTCAATTTCATTCGTTATATCCGATGGAATATAACGAAGCCGGTTACAGCCCGCAATAAAAAAAAGGATTTATTTGCGCCGCTGCGGGCGCGGCGGCTTGCGCATCTGCCGCTGCAGCCACTCGATGTCGGTGGCAATGGCCTGCGAGGCCTTGTCCTCCATTGCTCGAAACTGCTTCACCAGCTCACGGCCGAAAGCGGTGACCACGGCACCGCCACCGCGTTTGCCGCCGACCGCAGTCACCACCACGGGCTCGATGAAACTCGCATTCAGCGCCTCCACCAGTTGCCAGGCACGACGGTAGGACATGCGCATCTCGCGTGCTGCTGCCGAGATTGAACCCGTGGCATCGATCAGCCCCACCAGCTGCGCCTTGCCTGGCCCGATTGCCGGGTGATCATCGGCGAGGATGCGCAGCATCAGCCCCGGATAACGCGCCATGTCAACGCCCGTCACCGAACAGGGGCAGGCAAACCTGGCGTTCGCCCTGCCCCGCCATCACCGTGGTCACTGCCACGGACACGCCGTACAGTTCACGCAGGCTGGCATCGGACATCACCTCGCGTGGTGTGCCGCAGGCCTGCAGCGTTCCGCAGCGCAGCAAGGCCACACGGTTGGCACACAGAAAAACCTGGTCAGGATCATGGGTGGACAGCAACACGCCAATGCCGTCCGCAGCCAGGGCACGGATACGTTCCAGCACGCGCAGCTGGTTGCCGAAGTCGAGGTTGGCCGTCGGCTCGTCCATCACCATCAGCGTCGCTGCCTGTGCCAGCGCACGCGCAATCAGAACCAGCTGGCGTTCGCCTCCGGAGATCCGCGTATAGGCGGCATCAGAAAGTTGCGTAAGACCCATGCGCGCAATCGCCTCATCCGCCAGCTCGCGGTCATGCCGCGACGGCACCGAAAACAGGCCAAGGTGCGCGGTGCGTCCCATCAACACCACTTCACGCACGCTGTACGGAAAAAAAGTGCCATGGGCCTGCGGCACATAACTGACGCGCTGCGCCACCACCTCGCGCGGCAAGGTATCGAGATCGGCGCCATCTAGCAGCAGGCGGCCGCCCTGCTTCGGCAGCAGGCCGAGCAAGGTCTTGAACAAGGTGGTCTTGCCGCTGCCGTTCGGCCCAAGCAAAGCCAGCACCTCGCCCGCCGCCAGTTGCAGCGAAACACCATGACCGACACTGCGGCCGGGATAACCAAAATCGAGTGCTTCGGCGGCCAGCATCATTGCCCGAATCTCATTGAAATCCTCTCTTTGCCGTGGCGAGCTGCCACAGAAACAGCGGCGTGCCGACAAACGCGGTAAGCACACCCAGCGGAATCTCG
>JAJTHX010000341.1 GCA_021300125.1 Betaproteobacteria bacterium
CCCACGCGCTTTCGGGCGCGTTGATGGCCCGCGCCACCGCGGGCCTGGAAAAAACCGCGCTGCCCATCGGGCGGCGCGTTGCCATCGGCGCTGCGGTTGGCGCCTTTCCCGACATTGATGTGGTCGCGGCCTGGATTTCGCCGCTGGCCTATCTCTACCACCATCGCGGCGTCACCCATTCGCTGCTGATGCTGCCGCTGTGGACGGTGCTGCTCGCCCTGCTGATGGCCTTCATGTTCCGTCGCGGCCCGGGCTGGAAAACCTATGTCCCGGTGGTCGCGCTGTCGCTGCTGGTGCATATCGCCGGCGACTGGATCACCACCTTCGGCACCATGATCTTCGCGCCGCTGTCCGATTACCGCTTCGAGCTGGGCACCACTTTCATCATCGACCTCTGGTTCAGCGGCATCATTGTTGCCGGGCTGGCGCTTTCGCTGCTGTGGCGGCGTTCCCGGCTGCCCGCGGTCGCCGCGCTGCTGGTGCTGGCCGGCTATGTCGGCCTGCAGTACGCCAACATGCGCGAGGCCGTGGATTTCGGGGAGCGCGCGGTGCGCGAGTTCGGCCTGGGCCCGGCGAAGCAGGTCAGTGCGCTGCCGCGGCCGGTGTCACCCTACAACTGGATGGTGATCATCGAGTACGAGGACGGTTACCGCTATGCGCTCGTCAACCTGCGCCGCCGCCAGGTACTGGAGGTGCCGCCCGATGCCGGCTTCATCGCCAGGCTGGACTCGGCCCACAGGCCGCTGCATGAGGCCCGCTGGGAGACCGCGCTGCGCCATGGCAAGGGCGGCGAGGTCGCAGCGGTGCGTGCCGCCTTTGAAAGTCCCCAGTTCAAATTCTTCCGCTGGTTCTCGGCCTATCCGGTGCTGCATGCGGTGGAATTGGGTGAACGCGATCTGTGCATCTGGTTCCATGACCTGCGCTTCGTCACACCGGGGCGCGGCCGCCTGCCGTTCATCTACGGCCTGTGCGCGGAGGACGGCGGGCCGATGAAACCCTATCAGCGCGAAGATGGCCGCCGCGTGCCGGTATACTAGGGCCGGCTGGGTTGGCTTCTGCAGCGCCACGGGCTGGTGCGTGGATGCAGCCCTTGTTTCGATATAACTCATTGATTTATATATAACATTTTTTGATGTCTAGGCGTTCCTGTTTCCCGGGACCCGAGCGTTTGCGGGCAGGCATCAAGGTCCGGGTGCCATGCCGGGCTTTCAGGCCATGACCAGGACCGGCGCTGTCGAGGCTGCTGCAGCGGGGTGCCTGCAGCCACGCGCTGCGCAAGCGGTTTGACCGGCATCAAGGCGCGCCCCGGGGCGCGCTGCAAGACTGTGCTCATGCAAACTGACCGATTGCCGGGGCGCTTGCTCTGCGCCGCGTTGGTACTGTCGCGGGCGGCTCCGCTGATGGCCGCTGAACCGGCGCCGGTGGCTCGCGAAATCATCCCGGGTTCCGAACTGATGACTGCGCAGGAGCGCGAGCAGTATCGCCTGCGCCTGCACGGTGCGGGCACCGTCGAGGAGCGCGAGCGGCTGCGGGCCGAACATGTGCGCGCGATGCAGGAGCGGGCGCGCCTGCGCGGGCTCAGCTTCAGTGATCCGAGCCGCGAGGGCAGGGGGAGGCGATGAAGCGACATCTGCCCGTCGCCGCGCTTCTTGGCTTGCTCGCGGCCGCAGCGGTGACTTCCACCTCTGCCGCCGGCGACCCGGTGCGCGGTGAAAAGTTGCACCAGGACTGTCTGGGCTGCCACGGCACCGAACTGTATGTGCCGCCGCGGGCGAAGGTAAAGACACTGGCCGCGCTGAAGCGCGAAACCGAGCGCTGGAACGACCGCATGAACCCCAAGTTCAGCAAGCAGGAAATCGAGGACATCGTCGCCTGGCTCAACCGCGACTTCTACAAATTCCAGCAGTAGGCCGCAACCGCGATGAACATGTGGCGCAGGCTGTTGAGCGGCAGGGCGGCTATTCCACCCGCGCGTTGGCGTCCTTGACCACCTTTGCCCACTTGCCGAGTTCGCGCTTGAGATAAACGCTGAATTCGGCCGGTGTGCTCGGCATGGCCTCCAGGCCCTGGCCGAGCAGGCGCTCGCGCACCTCGCTGCGGGCAAGCACGGCATGCAGATCCCGGTTGAGGCGGTCGATGATGCGCTGCGGCGTTTTTGCCGGTGCCACCATGCCGTACCAGTTGTTGGCCTCGTAGCCGGGGTAGGGTGTGGCTTCGGCGATCGTCGGCACCTCCGGCAGCACCGCGGCGCGGCGGCCCGAGGTCACTGCAAGCGCGCGCAGCTTGCCCGACTTGATGTGCGGTACCGCGGTGGAGACCGTGGCGAACATGGTGTTGACCTGGCCGCCAAGCAGGTCGCTCATCGCTGGCCCGCCGCCCTTGTACGGCACGTGCAGCATGTTGATGTTGGCCAGCGTTTTGAGCAGTTCGCCGGCGAGGTGACCGGGGCTGCCGGTGCCCGACGTGGCAAAGGTCACAAAGCCCGGTTTCGCCCGTGCCAGCCCAATCAGCTCGTTCATCGTATTGACGCCGAGCGAGGGATGGGCGACCACAATGTTGGAGACGCCGACCAATGTGGTGATCGGCGCGAAATCGCGCAGCGAATCGAAGGCAATGTTCTTGTAGAGCGCCGGATTGATGGCGAGGATGCTGATCGTGCCAAGTAGCAGCGTATGGCCGTCGGGTGTGGCGCGGGCCACGGTCTCGGCGGCGATGTTGCCGTGCGCGCCGCCGCGGTTGTCCACCACCACCTGCTGCATCAGCCGCTCGCCCAGCGGGCCTGCCAGCGCGCGGGCGGTGACGTCCACCGCACCGCCCGGCGGGAAACCGACCATCAGCCTGACCGGCTTGTCGGGGTAGGTGTCGGCGGCTGCAGTGGTTGCAGCAAGCAGTAGCAGGGCGGCGATGCGCATGGTGTTTTTTCCGGTGTTGTGTTCAGTCCGATTCAGCAGACAGGAACCAGGTCAGGGCATCCAGCCCGGCATGGTTGATCGCGTAGGTGGTCTGTTCGCGTACCACCGGCTTGGCGCGGTAGGCGAAGCTGACGCCGCATTCGGCCATGAATTTCAGATCGTTGGCGCCGTCGCCGACGCCGGCGATCTGCTCACGCCGCAGGCCGAGTTCGCCCGCGACCCGGATTAGCGCCGCGCGCTTGGCATCGGCGTTGACGATGCCCCCGCTGACGCGGCCGGTCAGTTTGCCGCCGGCGATTTCGAGCACATTGGAGTGCGTGTAATCGAGCTGCACGCGGTCCTTCAGCCGGTCGGTCATGAAGGTGAAGCCGCCGGAAACGAGCAGGGTCCTGATGCCGGCGGCACGGATCCGGCCGAGCATGCGCTCGGCGCCGGGCGAGAATCTGAGGCGCTCGTCGTACACGCGCTGCAGCGCCGAAACATCAAGCCCTTCAAGCAGCGCGAGGCGCTCGCGCAGGCTCTGGTCGTATTCGATCTCGCCGCGCATCGCGCGTTCGGTGATGGCCGCCACCCGCGGCTTGATGCCGACCATGTCGGCCAGTTCGTCGATGGTCTCCATCGTGATCAGCGTCGAATCCATGTCCATCACCAGCAGGCGGAAATCGCCGAGCCGGCGGCCTGCGGGCACGAAGCCGTGGTCAAGCCGCGCCTGCGCGCAGTGCTCGGCGATGCCGGCGGCGGCTTGTGCGCCCCGCAGGCGGAAAGCGTGGTCGTCGAGTTTTTCGATGGCGGCGGCGCCGGACAGTTTGGCCAGCGCCTTGAGATCGCCGGTTTCGATGTCGGCGCCCTGGATCACGAGATGCATGGGCGGGCCCGCGGGAAAAGAGCCGCGATTATATCGGAGGCCCTGCTGCA
>JAJTHX010000007.1 GCA_021300125.1 Betaproteobacteria bacterium
CCGCAGATGCTGCAAAGACAGGCCGTCGCGCCTGAACTGCAATTCTTCACCGCTTTCCAGACCCTGCTCCCAGGCCGGGGCATCGCTGAGGGTGTCATGTAATGCCGCCTGTTCGTCGCGCAGGCGCTGAGTGGCCACCGGGAGCGGCCGCGGTTTGCGCAGCTCGGCGCGGTTTCGCCGCGCCAGCGGCTTCACGCCCTCAAGCGCGCTGCGCAGCAGATCTTCCGGGTTGGGTTCGGCCTCGGGTTTGCGGCCGCGTGTGGCGGACACGAGCGTACTCCACCCGCAACGGCCTCAGGCCTGTTCCTTGGCTTCAAGGTAGCGCTGGGCATCCAGCGCCGCCATGCAGCCGGTGCCGGCGCTGGTGACGGCCTGGCGATAAACGTGATCCTGAACATCGCCGGCGGCAAACACACCTGGCACGCTGGTGGCCGTGGCATTGCCGTTCAGGCCGCTGCGGGTCACGATATAGCCGTTTTTCATCTCGAGCTGGCCCTCGAAGATGTCGGTATTCGGTTTGTGGCCGATGGCGATGAACACCCCCTGCAGGGCCTTGTCCGCGGTTGCGCCGGTCTTGGTATGCTTCACGCGCATGCCGGTGACGCCGGTGTTGTCGCCAAGGACTTCATCGAGCACATGGTCCCAGAGGATGGTGGCTTTGCCGGCCGCGACTTTTTCCTGGAGCTTGTCGATCAGGATGGCCTCGGCGCGAAACTTGTCGCGGCGGTGAACCACGGTGACATGTTTGGCGATGTTGGTCAGGTAGAGCGCCTCCTCCACGGCTGTGTTGCCCCCGCCGATCACGGCGACATCCTGGTTCTTGTAGAAAAAGCCGTCGCAGGTGGCGCAGCCTGAAACGCCGCGGCCCATGAATTTTTCCTCGGACGGCAGGCCCAGGTACATGGCCGACGCGCCGGTGGCGATGATCAGTGCGTCGCAGGTGTAGCTGCCCTGGTCGCCTTTCAGGGTGATCGGGTTTTCCTTGAGCCGGACCGTGTGGATGTGGTCGAAGACGAGTTCGGTGTTGAAGCGTTCGGCGTGCTTCTGGAAGCGGGCCATCAGGTCCGGGCCCTGCACGCCGTCGGCGTCGGCAGGCCAGTTATCAACGTCGGTAGTGGTCATCAGCTGGCCACCCTGGGCGAGGCCGGTGATCAGAACCGGCTTGAGGTTGGCGCGCGCGGCGTAAACAGCGGCGCTGTAACCGGCGGGGCCGGAGCCGAGGATGAGGACACGGCAGTGTCGGGTCGGTGCGTTCATGAGTGGAGTCAGCGGTGGATTTTGGGGTTGGATGGCTGATTGTCTTTACAAGGTGTAAATGTAGCAGTTTGGGCGCATTGGTGCGATGCCGCAAAAGGTTTTGTTTGAGCAGGAATTCCACTGGCTTTCATCACTTTGAGTCGCAAGGTGGGGGTGAATCTGTGGAGCCTTCCTTGAATGAATGACATCGAAGTCTCAGTTCAGCCTGTTGCGGGAACGTCATGATCAGTAGCAGTCTGGGCTGCATCGCTTGCAGCCTGCCAATGGAGAGGCAGTTTTTTCGCCGAGGGCCCGCGAACACGGCTGTTGGCCATTTCGCGCGGCCTGACATGGCTGAATCAGCATTCGGCTGGATTGAGTGACTTCGCAGGCTCCCGCGGGTGATCCAGCACCGTGTGGCTGGGAGCAACTCGACATGCTGGCGCACCAGTCGGCTGTGGTATTCAGGCAGGTCGCTAACTCTGTCCCGACTCGTCGATGAAAAGGGGGATGCAGACCTTGTCGCAGCTTTTCCGGGGCGCCCCTCCAAAGCGTTACTCATGCAGGCGCGGTGTTGAACACCCGCTCGAACGCGACTGCCGGCAGTGCTCAGCCCCGTGCTGGCCTCCACATCTCTGTTGGCAAGCGCGACTTCCCGGCGGTCGAAACCCGCAAGGGCTGCACAGCGGATTGCCCCGCGGAGCCTTGGCGCCTGCTGCACCGGCTTGTGCCCAGTTCGATCCCGCCTCAGATATGATCGCCGCTCGTTCTGCCCCGCCTGTTGCCCCAATCAAATCCACTGACTGTGTTTTTTCAGAGGCGGGTGACGCAATCAGGTCCATTTTTTTCAGGGAAGAAGGTCAAGTTGTTTCGCTCGGCCGCCGGCAAAGGGCATGTTAAGTGACATGACGGCTAGGGCGTTATCTGGCAACATTTGAACCCACTGGAACCAATCTCCCACCGCAAGATGTGCGCCTGATCTCAAAAATGCCTTCCCCGAACGTCTCCAATCGGCAAATCCTAAAAACCGTGTCCCTGCTGTCCTCTTTCTCGGATCAGCAGATCGAGGCCCTGAGCACCTGCATCCAGCATCGCAGCTACCCGCGGGGCTCGAACATCCTCAGGGCGGGCAAAGAGACGGATGCGCTGTATGTCATCCTGTCCGGCAAGGTCAAGGTTCTGATCCCTGACGAGCAGGGGCGGGAGGTGATTCTCAGCATTCTTGGCGCCCAGGACTACGTTGGAGAAATGGGCTTGCTCGACGACCTGCCAAGCTCCGCGACTGTCGAAACCGTCGAGCCCTGCGAGATGCTGCGCATTCCCCGAACGGCTTTCCGGTCTTGCATTGAGGTCAATGGAAAGCTTGCGATGCTGCTGCTGCGAAATTTGGTCAAGCGTCTGCGCGATGCTGACCGCAAGATCGAGAGCCTCGCCCTCATTGATGTGTATGGGCGCGTGGCAAGATTAATCATCGACATGGCCGAACAGATTGACGGCGAATGGGTGGTTCAGCAATCTCCCACCAAGCAGGAAATCGCGCGAATGATCGGTGCGTCCCGCGAGATGGTCAGCCGGGTGATGAAGGACTTGCAGGAAAAAAAGTTGATCCGGCTGGAAAAGCGCGTGATCATCGTGCTTGACCGCCAGTCCATGTCCAGTCGGGGGTTTGTCTGAGAGAGACAAACACGGCCTCAGCATCTAAACTCCGGCCGGCACTGCGGTCGTCACGCCATGCCCAGTTTTTTGCGCTGTCGAACCGGGTCCTGGAAGGTTTAAAATATGTTTGGGGCTGTGAATCAGGGGTTGCGCCGCCAATGCGCTACGATGTGCGCCATCAGGGGATGCCATGAAAACCAAGGAATTTTTCACGCTTTTGATCACCGCCCTCTTCCTGGCTCTGGCCAGTGCCAGCGCGCTGGCTGCGGGCGCCGGTGTGGTGACCCACCTCAGCGGTACGCTGTCCGTACAGCGGCCAGATGGCACGGTGCGGATCCTCTCGCAAAAATCCCAGGTCAACCCTGGCGACTTGCTGACCACGCAGCGCGACAGTTTTGCGCAGATCAACTTCACTGACGGCAGCGCAGCGACCATGCGCCCCGAGACTACGATGAAGATCGAAGCCTATACCTTCGTCCAGGAAAAGCCCCAGGGAGACGCGATGTTCATGCGACTGCTCAAAGGCGGTTTGCGCACGGTTACCGGCTTGATCGGCAAACGCGGTGACCAGGATGCCTACAGGATCGGCACCTCTACCGCCACCATCGGGATTCGCGGCTCCTCCGGGGAAACAGTAGAATGCCTGCCCGGAACCTGCGGCAAGCTGCCGCAGGGCACGTATCACACAACGTTTAATGGCAGCTACATCATGCAGAACAAGGGTGGCACCCAGTTGATCAATGAAGGCCAGTTCGGGTTTGCGCAGGATCCGATGAAATCGCCAGTGCTGTTGCCTGGCGATCCCGGCCTGAACCTCGGCCAGATGCCGTTTACCCTTGGCATTGGCGGCACGATCGGCGGCGGCAGCCAGGAGTGCGTGGTGCGTTGATCTTCGCTGAAGGCTTGTGGAGCGAAACCCCGCAGTGGCGGGGTTTCGCTTTTTCAGGCGTGCCCCTCGAAGCTAACTTATAATCAGTGACATGGCATTGTTCTCTGCCCA
>JAJTHX010000184.1 GCA_021300125.1 Betaproteobacteria bacterium
CCCAAAATTACACTAAGTTATTGTTTTAATAAGACAATTAATACGGCAATAACGGCTCAATCGGCCACCTTGCCGAGCAGCGTGGCAACATCAGTCGTGTTGTGCACCATGTTGTCGGGAAACACCACGGTGATCGCCTGCGTCGGGCAGATGGTCTGGCACAGGCCGCAGTACCAGCACTCGTCGGGATACTTGATCACCGGCAGCGTCTCGCGGTTGTCCTCCTCCTTGTAGATCAGGTCGCCGGGACAGATCCAGTCGCAGAGGTTGCACTTCACGCAGGTCTCGGGGTTGATGACGATGGGATTGTGGACGGCGGATTTCATCGTCTGCTCCTCAGGCCGCGGCCGCGGTCTTGTTGCGCGCGAAGGCATCGGCAATCGCATGCGCGGTGGACAGGGTCTGCACCTGCGGGCCTTCGTCGCCCCGGCTGACCAGCACGAACTTGCGCCAGTGCTGTTCGTCGGGCTGCGGATGGTCAATGCGCCAGTGCGCGGAGCCGGTGCGGGTTTCGGTGCGCGCCAGCGACGCGGTTGCCATCAGCTCAGCGTTGAGACGGATGTTCCTGGCCTCGTGCACGCGCATCAGGCCGTGCAGGTCGTCGGCCTTCAGCTCCGGTTCGCGTTTGGCCAGCGCGTGCAGGGTCTGCAGCGCAAGGCGCAGGCCCTTGTCGTTGCGGCGCACGCCGACGTAGTCGGTGACTATCTCCCGGGTGGCATCCTCGAGCGCGCGCCAGCTGAAATCGCCGTCGCGCTGCAGATGCGCCATCGACTGCGCACGCACCGGCTCCACCGCTTTGGCGTCGATGTCGGGCAGGCTTCCGGTCGAGCGCACGCGGTGCACCAAGCCCTCCCCGGCGATATGGCCGAGCACCGCGGCCCCGGCAATGCCGCCGCTGACCGTGGCGCAGTCACCCGCTGCATAAAGGCCGGTGACCGAGGTTTCGCCGTGGGTGTCCACCGCCAGTCCGCTGCCGCGGAAATACACGCCGCTCCTGCGGATCGAGAGTTCGGAGACCGAAATCTCCACCAGCTCCTCGCGGAAATTGACGCCCTTCTGCTTGTAAAAGGCGGGCAGGGTGTAGCGATCCACCTGCAGCGTGTATTCCATGCGGTCGAGCATCTCCTGCGACAGGTGGCGGCAGTCGAGGTAGACCGGGCCGTTGCCGAGCAGGTACTCGTTGATCACCGCATCGGCGAGCACCGCACGCCTTGCGTTCTCGCCCTTCTTGTCGTAGCGGAACATGAAACGCTCGCCCGACTTGTTGACGAAATAGGCGCCGAGGCTGACCAGGGCGTTCAAGCCCTGGGTCGAAAAGCCCTTGGGTGTCAGCGTCGCCTCCACCGATTCCATGTTGGCGAGCACCGCGCCGGCGCGGTAGCCCATCGCCTGCGCATCACCGGTGTTGTACGGAAAATGCCAGGAATCGAAGGCCATGCCCGAAGCATTCTTCGACAGCCGGTTGACATCACCCGCGGCCAGCACCACGGCCTTGGCGCGGATGGTGAACCACTCGCCGGTCCTGAAGTTGAAGGCCACTGCGCCATAAATGCGGTTGTCCCGCTCCAGCAGCTGAACCACCATGGTACGCATCAGCACCGTGGCCTTCCCCTTGCGCACGCGCTCGCCGATGTGCTTCTTGAAATCGGTGCCGTCGAAATTGATGTGATAGGTGCCAGGCAGGCCGAAGGAGCGCAGCCGGTAGTAATCCCCGGTCTTGCGGTCCTTGAAGTCCACGCCGAGCGCCTCGATCTTGCGGAACACACGCGGCATTTCGTGGATCACCTTCGATGCCACCGCCATGTCGACGATATGGTCGGTCAGTTCGGGTACGTGCTTGATCAGAAATTCCGGCGTATCCCATTCGGGGCCGGTGTCCATCACCGTCAGGTAGTGGTCGACGCCGCAGCCGATGCTGCCACAGTGGTCGAGCACCTTGCCTTTTTCGCAGATCACGACCTTGAGCCCCGCCTCGAGCGCCGGAATCGCCGCCATGCTGCCGGCCACGCCACCGCCGACGATCAGCACGTCTGCATCCAGATGATTGAATTGATTCATGTTTGTTTTGCCTGGGCCATGAGAAACGATGAGCCATGCTAAAGCCTCAGGCGATCTGCAGCCAGTGACGGAACGACCGATTTACAGGACTTTCCTACGCAGCTGCCTCAGCCCGCGCGCGCACGGCGGCGAAACTGCGTCGGCGTGACCCGGAAACACTGCCGGAAACGCCGTGTGAAATAGGCCTCGTCGGCAAAACCCACGGCCGCCGCAATGTCGCCGATGCTTTCGCCACCGTGCGCGAGCAGCTCGCAGGCTTTTTCCATGCGCCGTTCGGTGACCAGGTCAAGGAAGGTCTTGCCGGTGTCCTTGCGGATCAGGTGCGCCAGGTAATTCGGCGACAGCTCGGCCGCGGCTGCGGCCTCCGCGAGCTGGATGCGGCGACCGAGGTTCTCGCGCACATGGCGCATCACCCGCGCCAGCGCATCGCGCCGGCTTGCCTGCTGCGCCTTGCGGGCAGCCTGGGCCTGCAGTGCGCGCTCGTGGCAGCGGCAGACCGTGCCGAGCAGCCACAGCAGACGGCCGCGGATGATTTCCGTCGAGCCCAGGCGGCGTTGCGCATTCTCCGCCTGCATCTCGCGGCAGGCCGCGGCAGCCTGCGACAGTTCGGTGCCGGACAGCGAAAAATCAAGGTATTCCTGGAACAGGAAGGGGGCCAGCTCCGGCGCGTGCGCCAGCGGCACGTCCTCGAGGTCGAGCGGATGCACGTCGAGCTCGGGGCGCAGGAATTTCAGGTTGAAGCTGAGAATGAAAAAACGCGAGCGCGGCGGATGCGGAATGCGGTGGATGCGGTAGGGCAGGATGAAGCTGATGCCGCCGGGGCCCAGCGGCCGCCGCGCGGCGGCGATATGCTGTTCGGTGCGGCCGGCGAGGTTGAGCTGGACCTGGAAATACTCGTGGCGGTGCGCCTCCGCGATGCGGGTGACATTGCGTTCGTCACGGATCGAGAAATCGGGGCCTGCGGCGCGATCCGCCAGGGAATAGGTGCGGATCGCGCGCGCCATGACGCAGCCGGTCTTACTGGATGTCCTTGACCGCGGCTTTCAGGATCGGCGACAGCGCGGCACTGTTGCGCGCCATGTCCGCCATCGCCTTCTGCTGCACGGCGCCATCCATCGGCGAGAGCAGGCGCTCGCCCTTGGTCGATTCGGCATGCAGGGCGGGATCCTTCATCGTGGCGTTGACCGCGGCGCGGAACGCCGCCACCGCCGCCGGCTCCATGTTCGGCGGACCGATGTAGCTGCGATGGGTCTCGAGGATGGTCGCCATCGCCTGCACCACGCTGCGCTTGGCCGGCGGCGCGATGTTGGTAACGATCGGGATGTTCGGGTAATCGGGCGAGGGCTGCGAGGTCACCATCATCACCGGGAACTTGTCGCCGGAGCGGATCGCGCCGAGCGACTCGCTCCAGCCGGTGATGTGGCCGTCGCCATCGCCCTTGATCACGGCCAGCGAGGTATCGGCATTGCCCTCGTAACCGGTCACCGCCTTCAGCCTGAAGCCCAGGGCGTCGGCGAGCACGGCCATGGTGTAGAAATCCTCGTCAGTGCCCTGGGAGGGAAAGATGAAGGGCCGTTTCAGCCCCTGGATGTCCTTGACCGAACGGATGCTCGACTTGGCGCCGACGGTGAGCACGCGCGGCTCGCTGGTGGCGCGGCCGAGGAACATGAACTTGGTCGGATCGAAAGTGGCGCCCGGGCTGCCGGCAAGGTTGGCGAGCAGCAGCGTGGAGACATTGCCGAAATAAATCTCGTTGGCGCCGGGTTTCAGCCGCCAGATATAGTTGGCCGCCTTGAGGCCGCCACCGCCCGGCATGTTGACCAGCCGCAGTTCCCTGGCGCCGAGGTGCTTTTCGAGGTAGGGCGCCAACATCCTCGCGTAGCGCGTATGCCCCCCCGCCGGACTGCCGGCAATGTTGACGATGACCAGCTTGCCCTTGTAGTAGTCGTTTGCCTGCGCCCGTGCGAGCGGCGGCAAGGCTATTGCCGCCGGTGCGAACGCACCCGCCAGCAGCAGTTTTCTACGGTTGTGCTTCATGATTTGCTCCTCCTCGTTGTAGGCGAATCAGCCGAGCCACTGGCCGAGCAGGCCGTGGTAGACCTGCATTTCCAGCCCGAGCACGAACAGCAGGTAGATGGCCAGGGTCATGGCCACCGACCAGGCCAGCCCCCGCAGCGGCGTGCAGTGGCGCGACAGGATCAGGTAGCCCGCGGTAAACAAGAACACCGCCGGAAAGATGCCGGCGGTGAACACCATCGCGACCAGCAGCGCCACGATGGCAAAGGCGCCCGCCTCGCCCCAGCGACCGAGCTGCTCCTCGGTTCGCTCCTCGCGCGGCCGGCCTTCTCCGCCCTCGGGTATCGCACCGGCATCAACACTGATCATCTCCATCGTCGGCGGCTCTTCCCCTCCCATGCTGTGCCAGGCCATCTGGATCAGGGTGAGTACGATGCCGAAGACCGCTAGCGGCTGTGGAATCATCCGCGCGCGGGGCCCGAAATCCTGGCACAGCCAGAGCACGCCGCCGAACACCGCAAGCAGCGCGACCGACATCAGGTTCTTCCGCAGGCGGCGCGTCATGCCCGGCCTCCTGCAGCCGTAAGCCGTTTCCTGCGCGCGCGCCAGAACGGCATCGCGGCGGTGAATACCACGAACGCGAGCATCGCCAGCGCGATCGGCCGGTCGAGCAGGAAATCGTTGCCGTAGAGGTTGAGTGAAATGTGCAGGTTGCGCTCGATCATCACCGCCAGAACCATGCCGATGACAAAGTTGGCGCGCGAATAGCGGTTCTTGTCCATCACGTAGCCAATCACGCCGAACACCGCGGCCACCAGCACGTCCTCGATGCGGCCGCGCGTGGCATAAGCGCCGACGAAACACACCGAGAGCACGATCGGCACCATCAGGTTGGCCTGCAGCGAGGGCAGGCGCGCCAGCCAGGGCGTGATGCCCAGCCCGATCACGGTGACCACGATGTTGGCGAATACGATGATCCACACCATGCTGAACACGATGTCCAGGTTCTTGGTCAGCATCTCCGGCCCCGGCACGATGCCCAGCCCGATGAACGCGACCAGCAGGATCGCCATGCTCTCGCCCCCGGGAATGCCGAAGGCCAGTGTCGGCATCAGGCCGCCGCCCTCGTTCGCCCCCATCGTCGCATCCGGGGCAATCACGCCCTCCACCGCGCCCTTGCCGAAGCGCTCCGGCGTTTTCGAGGTCTGCGCGGCCTGCGCGTAGGCGGCCAGCCCGGCAACGCTGGCACCCACGCCGGGCAGCACGCCGATCCACAGACCGAGCAGGCTGGAACGGATCACCAGCCACCAGTGGCGGAATGCGTCGCAGATGCCCTGCCACACCGTGCTGTCCTCCTTCACCAGCGAGCGGTCGATGATCGGGGTGCCGCGGATCGACATCTTCATCATCTCCGACACCGCAAACAGCCCGATCATCGCCACCGGGAAGGAAATGCCGTCCATCAGGAATTCGCTGCCGAAGGTGAAGCGCGGCGTCGCGGTCACCACGTCCATGCCGATGAAGGCGGTGAGCACACCCAGCACGCTGGCAATGAGGCCCTTCATCAATGAGCCGTCGCTGAAGGTGGCAATGACGGTGAGACCCCACAGCGCCATCATCAGGTATTCGCTCGGGCCCAGCGCAAGGATCACCGGCCGGATCAGCGGAATGCACAGCGCCAGGAAAATCGCGCCGATGATGCCGCCCATCAGCGCGCCGGTGGCGGAAGCCGAGAGCGCGCGCTTGGCCTTGCCCTGCTTGGTCATCGGATAGCCGTCGAAGCACAGCGCGAGACCCTTGGCCGAGCCCGGCACGCTGAACAGGATGCTGGTCACCGAATCACCCCAGATCGTGGCAATGTGGGCGCCGAGCAGCAGTGCCAGCGTCGCCACCGGATCAAAGCCGTAGGTGAAGGGCAGCAACAGCGCCATCGCCACCACGCCGCCAAGTCCGGGCAGGATGCCGATGACCAGACCGTAGACGACGCCGATCACCATGAACAGCATCGCCTGCGGCGTCAGCAATGCGAGCAGGCCGGCACTGATCGCGTCGATCATGCGTCCACCACCACAGCCTGGATGACAGTTACATTCGCCACGGCATCTCCTCCTTGGGATCCGCCGCGGCGCATTCTGGGGCGCACCTTCGGCGTTAACCCGCGCAATTTACAGCAACTGCGGGGCAGTAAACCAGCGCTGCGCGAGGTTCACAAGGTGGCGGTTTCCTCCGCAACCAGCCCGCGCATCGTTTCGCGTGCGAAGCACAGGTCTTCCCAGGCCTTGGCCTTGTCGTGCAGCGTACGCAGCAGGTAGGCCGGGTGATAGGTCACGATCAGCGGGATGCCGCGATACTGATGGACGGCGCCGCGCAGGCTGGAAATGCTGGCGTCGCGGCCGAGCAGGTTGACCGCGGCGACCTTGCCCAGGGCGACGATCAGCCGGGGCCGGATCAGTTCAATCTGCCGCTGCAGATAGCCGGCGCAGGCCGTCGCCTCGTCGGGCTCGGGGTTGCGATTTCCCGGCGGCCGGCATTTGACGATGTTGGCGATGTAGACCTTTTGACCGCGCCTGAGCTCAATTGCGGCCAACATGTTGTCGAGGAGCTTGCCGGCCTGGCCGACAAATGGCTCGCCCTGGGCATCCTCGTCAGCGCCCGGACCCTCGCCTACAAACAGCCAGTCGGCCTGCTCGTCACCGACACCGAATACCGTCTGTTTGCGGGTCTGGTGCAGGGCACAGGCGGTGCAGGCAGCGACACACTGCCGTAGTGCAGGCCAGTCCATGGCAGAGACCTTGCCGGAAACCGCGACCGTCTGCAGCCCGGGCTCCCTCACAATGGGCTGCGCGGCATCGGCCATGGGGTTCATTTCCGCCGCTGTGGCTTGCGGAACTGGCGCAACGACCGCCTCCGGCGCCGCTGTGGCCACCATCACCGCATCAACTGCGGCGGGGATTCGCCGACGCCACAGCGGCGTGATGCCCATCTCGCGCAGCATCTCGGCCTGCCGCTGCACGCTCTTCTCGCTCATGCCAGCCCTTTCGACATCGTCACCGCATCCTCGCGCCCGACCAGCGCGGGATAATAAGCCTTGCGCCGGCCCAGCTCGGCAAAGCCGTGGCGCTGGTAAAGCCGCCGCGCTCCGGTATTGGACTCGCGCACTTCCAGGTAGAGGGTTGCAGCGCCGCTGTCACTGGCCAGTGCCTCGACGAAACGCAGCATTTCGCCACCCAGGCCACGGCCCTGCAATGGGGCGACGACACTGAGATTGAGCAGGTGCGCTTCCTCCGCGGCAATCATCGTCACTGCATAGGCCGCGACGCGGCCGCCCTGCTCGAGCACCCAGCAGTGGTAACCGGCAGCCAGCGAATCGGCGAAATTGCCGCGGGTCCAGGGATGGCTGTACACCTCGCGCTCGATCGCCTCGACTGCATCGAGGTCGTCCTTCGCCATCTGGCGCAGCATCACTGACAGACCGTTTGCACCGGCACTCATCGTTCGGCGGTTTTCAGCGCGACCTTGTCGCGCACATAAAGCGGCAGCGCGGCTTCCGCAGGCTGACCACGCCCTGCGGCAAACTCGGGCGCGGCGAGCGCGGCAATTTCCAGGGCATGCGGCAGCAGGGCGGGGTCGCTGCCTGCAAGGGCGGCGCCAAGGCGGGCGCCCAAAACCTCGCCGTGCGCCGCGAAACCGCTGCCGCAGCCGTGCCAGTGGCCGCCTTGCGGTATCGGCACCCTGCCCGGCGCGCAGACCTGCGGCGCCATCACTTCGCGCCAAGCGCCGCCGTCGCGGTGGTATTCGGCGTGATAGACCTCGCCCATGCGCGCATCGAGGCAGGCGATCACGCGCTCGGCGCCGCTGCGTGCGGCCAGCGCGCGCAGGGTGCCGATGCCGAACACCGGCAGTTCGTGGGCAAAGGCAAGGCCCTGTACCGTGGCGCAGGCGATGCGCAGGCCGGTAAAGGCGCCCGGACCGGCGCCGAATGCGATGCCGTCGAGCCGGGCATAGGACATTGCGCCTTCGGCCAGCAGCGCGTCGATCATGCCCAGCAGCAGCGATGAATGCGACTGGCCGGCAAGGCTGCCGCGCTGCAGGGTGGATTCGCCGAAGCGCAATGCCGCGCTGCAATACTCGGTGGAGGTGTCGAGCGCGAGAATGTTCATGAAAGGGTTCCGGCGGGAGCGCAGCATTTTAGCCCAGCCCGGCTGCAGCCGGCCTGTGCCTGCGCGACGCATGTGCTGGGTTATACTTGCCGATACGGTTTATCATAACGGCGCTTGCGATCATGAGTCGCTTGTTCACACCGCTCGGATCGGTATTGGTGGGCGGCCTGGTGCTGCTGGGCATCGGCGGCGTCACCTATCACCTGCTCCGCGAAGAAGGCTGGCTATCGCAGGGCCTGGGCGCCCTGTGGGAAGCGCATTACCACGCGCCGGTGATGACCATCGTGCTGATTATCAGCGCGCTGTTCGTGATCCGTACCCTGCACTCTGCGCAGGTCGGCGGCAAGCGCGAAAGCAAGCTGCCCGATTTCGTGCTCTTTGCGTTCATCGCGGTCGGCATCTATTTCCTCGGCCGCTGGCTTACCACCGGCCACATCTGACCGCGGCCTCGCCGCGGTTTTTCCAACCCCTGCAGAAGGTTCCCACATGAGCGACATCCAACGCTATCACAGCGACCAGCGCCTCTCCCGCCTGGTCGTCCACGGCAACACCGTCTATCTCGCCGGCCTCACCGCCGACGACCGCAAGAAGGACATGAAAGGCCAGACCGCCGAGATCCTCGCCAGGATCGACAAGCTGCTGGCCGAGGCCGGCAGCAGCAAATCGAAAATCCTGACTGCGACCATCTGGATCACCGACATGCGCGACAAGGCCAAGATGGACGAAGCCTGGATCGCGTGGGCCGATGCCAAGAACCTGCCCGCACGCGCCTGCGTCGAGGCCCGCCTCGGCTCGCCGGACACGCTGGTGGAAATCATGGTGCAGGCGGCCAAATAACCGCCCCCGGCGCGGCGCCCGGCTCAGCCCTGGGCGCGCGCCTTCGACTTGACCTCGATGCCGGCCCAGCGGGCGAGGTCGCGGTGGATGCGGCTGACACGTTCGGTCTGCCCCTTGGCCGGAAAACGCTCGTAAAACCCGTCGCCCTTGAACTGTGAGCGCTGTGCCGCCCACGGCGACAGCCGCTCTTCCCAGCGCTTGATCCGGCTCTGGGCGGGCTCGGCATCACTGCGCGCGAGGTCGGCGCAGACCCGGATCATCGCCTTCAGCGTCACCGGACGCGTCACCTGGTAGCCATCCTGGCCCCAGGCATCGCCCCAGACCTTGGCCGCAGCCTTCAGGAAATCGCGGATGATTTCGTAGTAACGCTCGCTCTCGCGGTAGAGGTTGCTGGTGCGGCTGATCTTGCGCCAGTCGCTGCTGATCCAGCGGTGCAGTTCGTTGAACAGTTCGGCCTGCAGAATCCACTTGTCCTTCTGGCTGCGGCCACCCAGCCGGTTGATACGGTACTGCAGCGGGCTGTCGTCCTCGGAGTAAAGGTCCTCCACCATGCGCGCGGCAAAGCGCTTGTCCGGGTCGGCCCAGGACACGCGCTCATAGAGGTCAACAAGGTGGCTCTTGTTGATGCGGGTCGGGGTGGAATTGATGATGACGAACATTTCCGCGGCAAAATCCTCGCTGCGCCCGTCGAAGATCACGCAGGGCACGTTGATCGAGGCGGCCTCCGCGGGATGCTCCATCAGGTAGAACTTGAGCGCGGCAAGGCGATGCTGGCCGTCAATGATCAGGTACTTCGAGGCCGGCTCGGAGAGGTGGCCGACACTGTCCTGGCCAGGCAGCGACTGAAAGCGCAGTTCATCCGAAGTGAACAGCAGTACCGTGCCCGGGATCGGCGGCTGGCTCACCGCCATTTCGTAGAAATTGCGCAGCTGGCGCACTTTGGCCTTGGACATCTGGCGCTGGAACGCCTCGTCGGTACGTTCGATGCGGGCGATGAACTGGGCAATTTCGTCCTGCTGGGGCAGGTTCTGCGGCGCGATTTCCTCGTTCTCGCCATAAAAACGGCTGATGAAACGCACCCGGTCGAGCACCTCCTTGGCCGGGTAGCTCGCAAAGTAAAAGACACCGTCTTTTTGTCTGATGCGCGTTGCCAGCATGGTGTAGATCCCCTTGTGCTGTTGTTATGGACAGCTTGGCACGACCCGGGTGTTCCGCGAAGCACAGCCGTTGCGTCGCCCTCGCAAGGAGTGCACACACTGCGCGGATCCCGTTTTCATTCTAGCGTCCAAAACACATCAAAAGCGAGTCTTAGCACATTGTTTTTACAAAGAAAAACAGAAAAATATAATC
>JAJTHX010000375.1 GCA_021300125.1 Betaproteobacteria bacterium
GGGTGCCAGCGACCGCATCGACGTAGCGGCGGGTGACGGTGGCCACCGCCGACAGCAGCTGCAGGAAATTGAGTGCGCAGCGCTCGCCGCTGAGCACTGCGCGGGCTTGGCCCTCGATGACGCACAGCAACGCGCCCGGTTCGGCCCGCTCGCCGTCACGGACGCGCCAGTCGATGTGAACCCCGGGGTCAAGCCGGCGCATGCAGGCCTCGAACCAGGCGCTGCCGCAAAGCACCGCCGGCTCCCGGCAGACCACCCGGGCCCTGGCGGGACGGTCAGGGGCGAGCAGGGCGGTGAGGTCGCCGGCGCCGACATCCTCAGCCAGCGCTGCGGCTACATTACGTTCGATTTCAGCGTGCAGATCCATTGTGCAGGGCGGCGGCTGCGGTTCAGGGCAATGCTGCCGTTAACAGCAAGCTGCTATAGTGACATGAGCCTGATTTTAACCGGGGCGGAGGAGCGGGTCATGGACGGATTCATGGGCATCCTGTCATACGGCATCGGTACCGTGCTGGGCCTGCTGCTCATCGGCGGCGTCATCGTGCTGATCATCCATGACGTCACCCAGAAAAAGCACACCGTGCTGCGCAACTATCCGGTCATCGGCCGGCTGCGCTTCTTTTTCGAGAACCTGGGCGAATATTTCCGACAGTATTTTTTCCTCAACGACCGCGAGGAAATGCCCTTCAACCGCGCCACACGCAGCTGGGTTTACCGCGAGGCCAAGAACGAGGGCGGCATCATCGGCTTTGGTTCCACCAACGACCTGAATACACCAGGCTCGATCATCTTCGTCAACCATCCCTATCCGGTGCTGGAGGAGGAAAAGCTGCCAACGCCGCCAATCCTGATCGGCGAGGGTTATTGCGAGCAGCCCTTCGAGGCGAAATCGGTGCTCAACATCAGCGGCATGAGCTTCGGCGCGATTTCGCGGCCCGCGGTGGAAGCCCTGTCGCGTGGCGCGGCCGAAGCCGGCTGCTGGATGGATACCGGTGAAGGCGGGCTGTCGCCGTACCACCTGTCAGGCGGCTGCGACGTGATCATGCAGATCGGCACCGCCAAATACGGCATCCGCGAACTCGACGGCGGTTTTTCCTCGGCCAAGGCGAAGGCACTGGCACGCGATGTCAAAGCCTTCGAGATCAAGCTGTCGCAGGGCGCCAAGCCGGGCAAGGGCGGCGTGCTGCCGGGCGAAAAAGTGACCGAGGAGATCGCGCGTATCCGCGGCATCCCGTTCGGAAAGGATTCGATCAGTCCCAACCGCCACCACGACATCGCCAACGTGGAGCAGCTGCTGGACCAGATTGCACGCATCCGGGACCTGACCGGTCGTCCGGTCGGCGTTAAAACCGCAATCGGCGGCTGGGCCTTCACCAACGAGCTGTGCGAGGCCATCCTTCGCCGCGGCCCGGAATGGGCGCCGGATTTCCTCGCCATCGACGGCGGCGAGGGCGGTACCGGCGCCGCGCCCCAGACGCTGATGGACCACATGGCGCTGCCCATCGCCGAAGCCCTGCCGCGCGTGGTCGATGCGTTGATCCAGGCCGACCTGCGCTCGCGTGTGCGCGTGATCGCCTCGGGCAAGCTGGTGACCTCGGCCAAGGCGGCCTGGGCGCTGTGCGTGGGCGCCGACTTCATCAACAGCGCGCGTGGCTTCATGTTCGCGCTGGGCTGCATCCAGTCGCTGCGCTGCCACCAGAACACCTGCCCGACAGGCGTCACCACCCACAACAAACGCCTGCAGCGCGGCCTCGTGGTGGAGGAGAAGTACCTGCGCGTGGCCAACTACTGCCGCAACATGAACAAGGAAATCGACATGATCGCGCATGCCTGCGGCTGCCGCCACGCGCGAGAGCTGCGGCGCGAGCACGTGCGCATCGTGCAGACCGCGAACCAGAGCGTGGCACTGAGCATGCTGCATCCCTACCCGCTGCCCGGGGGCTGCGGCGGCCAGGCCTCGGCTGCGATACCTGGCAGCATCGCGATCTGAGACCGCTCCACAGTGGTATACATAAGTAATTGTTTTTATTGAATAAAATTATTCTCTGACGAATGACCCCGTACAGCGCATTGAAATCCGCGCGGCAACGCCCCATCTGCGAGTCATCCATCACTTTTGCATGAGCCCGCAATGCGCTTCGACAAATTCACCACCAAGTTCCAGCAGGCCTTCGCCGACGCCCAAAGCACCGCGGTGGGCCATGACCACGCCTACATCGAGCCGCAGCACCTGCTGCTGGCGCTGATCAACCAGTCGGACGGCGGCACCGCCTCCCTGCTGCAGAAGGCCGGTGTCAACGTCGGCGGCCTGCGCGCAGCGCTGAAAACCGCAGCCGAGCGCCTGCCCAAGGTCGAAGGCACCGGCGGCGAAGTCTCGGTGTCGCGCGACCTCGGCAACCTGCTCAACCTGACCGACAAGGAAGCGCAGAAGCGCGGCGACCAGTTCATCGCCTCGGAAATGTTCCTGCTCGCCCTGACCCACGACAAAGGTGAAGCCGGACGGCTGCTGCAGCAGCATGGCGGCAACCGCGCGCACGTGGAGAAGGCAGTCGAGTCGCTGCGCGGCGGCGAAAACGTCGCCAGCCCCGAGGCTGAAGGCAGCCGTGAGGCCTTGAAAAAATACACCCTCGACCTCACCGAGCGCGCGCGCTCCGGCAAGCTCGACCCGGTGATCGGCCGCGACGACGAGATCCGCCGCGTGGTGCAGATCCTACAGCGCCGCACCAAGAACAATCCGGTGCTGATCGGGGAGCCTGGCGTCGGCAAGACC
>JAJTHX010000409.1 GCA_021300125.1 Betaproteobacteria bacterium
CTGCGCACAGGCCGTGGTCAGCACGCCTTCGGGCGTCGCACTGAGGCCGTTCGAATACTGATGCACGCCAAGGGCTGCGAAAATCGTCACCGCGTTATGCTCCGGCTTGAAGCCGCGCGTGGTGTGGAAAGGCGGCCACGGGCTGTCCACCTCGTTCTCGGCGATGCAGAAGGTGTATTTGCCGGGGTGGCCGAGGCTGGAGCGGTCGAGCACCCCGGGCGTGGTGCCGATCACGTTCTGCATCACGAGGCGGATGGCGCGGCCGATGGTGGCATTGGCGCGCCAGCCCTGGCCGAACACGTTATCGCCGCTGTTGATGTTGAGCTGTTTCGCGATCGGGCCGTTGACCAGCATGAACACCGCCGAGCCGCCGGTGCTGGTTGCCGGGCCGTGGTAGCCGTAGAGCGGATCGGCCAGCGCCTCGACGGTGGCGGTGATCACGGGCATGAACTCCGGCTTGCAGCCAGCCATCACCGCGTTGATCGCGACCTTCTCGGCGGTCACCGAGACCTGGCGGTTTTCGATGAACGAAAGTTGTTTACCCGGTTCGAGGCCGCCGGCTTCAAGCATCGCGGCGATCCGCGACGCGGTCGGCGGAATCACCGGCAGGCCGTCGGTCCAGCCATTCGCATAGCAGAGCTCGATGGCGCTGCCTTCGTCGTCGGCCGTCAGCCGGCGGGACTTCAGTTCGATCATGCCGCTCCTCCGCTGCGCTTGCTCCGGACGGGCAAGTCTGCAGATCAGTCTACCGCAGTTCACCGGGAACGCCTGGCGCCGCATCCACATCATGGGCCGGGGACTCTGCTAAGGTGGCAACCTCGTCACCATCCATGCCTGCCATGACCGAACTCGTCCTGCTCGCCACCGTTGTTGCCCTCGCCTGGCTGTGGTGGGACAGCATGCAGGCGCGCGAAGCCGCGGTCACGGCGGCGCGCGCCGCCTGCGAAGCGGAGGGTCTGCAGTTCCTTGACGACACGGTCGGCATCGCCTCGCTGCGCCCGGCGCGCAACGCCGGGGGCCGTCTGCTTCTGCAGCGTGCCTACGATTTCGAGTTCAGCGACACCGGCGACAACCGCATCCGCGGCAGCGTGGTCACGTTAGGCCGGCGGGTGATCCTGCTGCGCGTACTGCCGCCGCAGCCGGTGGCAACCGTCACCCGCATCCGCTGATCACGCCGGCTATTGCGCGGTCCAGCCGCCGTCGATGGCCTGCAGGCTGCCGGTGATGGAGGCGGCTTCGTCACCGGCCAGAAAAACAGCCAGCGCCGCCACCTGCTCCACGGTGACAAACTGCTTCGTCGGCTGTGCCGCGAGCAGTACGTCGCGCACCACCGCCTCCTCGCTGATGCCGCGTGCCCTTGCGGTGTCCGGAATCTGTTTCTGCACCAGCGGCGTCAATACATAACCCGGGCAGATCGCATTGCAGGTGATGCCGAAGGCGGCAGTTTCCAGCGCCACCGTTTTGGTCAGTCCCGCGACACCGTGCTTGGCCGCGACATAGGCCGACTTGAACGGGGAAGCCACCAGCGCATGCGCCGAGGCCATGTTGATGATGCGCCCCCAGCCGCGGCGCTTCATGCCGGGCACGGCATGGCGGATGGTGTGGAACAGCGCCACCAGGTTGAGTTCGATGATGTCGCACCATTTGTCCGGCGGAAAATCCTCGACCGGCGACACGAACTGGATGCCGGCATTGTTGACCAGGATATCCACTGCACCGAAGCAGGCTTCTGCCTGTGCCATCAGATCGGCAATCTCGTCCGGCCTGCGCAGGTCGGCGCCGTGGTATTCGGCGCGAACGCCATGCTCGGCGGCGATGCGCCGTCGCAGGGCCTCGACCTGCGCCGTCTCGCCAAAGCCGTTGAGCATGACATTGACGCCCCTTCCGGCGAACGCCTCGGCGATGCCGAGGCCGATGCCGCTGGTGGAACCGGTGATTACCGCGTTTCTGTCTTTGAGCATGACCACCTCCGTTGCTGGCACATCATGCACCCGAATGCCGCCATGAAAAAGGCCGGCGGTGGCAGCCGCCGGCCTTGCCGCCCCGATGCGCCGGGTCAGAGCTTGCGGATTTCCGCCAGCAGCTCATCACTGGCAGGGATCGTGCCCTGCGGGTAGACCTTGGCGTAGCGGATGACGCCCCCCGCATCGATGACGTAGGCGGCGCGCTTGTCGATACCGCGTTCCTCGTTGAAGATGCCAAAGGCCCTGCCCACCGCGCCATGCGGCCAGAAATCCGACAGCAGCGGGAACGGCACCCCGCCGAGGACATCGGCCCAGCCCTTCAGGCTCGGCGTCGGGTCTATGCTCAACTGCAGGATCTCGGTGTTGAGCGCCTTGAATTTGTCGTAGTTCTCACGGAACCCACGGACTTGATTGGTTCACCCGCCGGTAAATGCAAAAGGCATGAACGCGACCACGACCGGCCGGCCGCGGAACGCGGACAGCGTGACCTTCTGGTCGGAATTGTGCGCGGCCAGCGAAAAATCGGGCGCGGCGCTGCCAGCTTGAATTTCCATGCAAGTTCTCCCGGGATTGAGTGGGTGCTGCGGACTGCCTGCGCAGAATACCGGCACGGCGGCGCCGAGGCAACGCGGATTCAGCGGCGGCGCTCGTGGCGGATCATGTAGAGGCTGCTCGCCACCACCACCGTAGCCCCCGCCCACAGCCAGACGTCGGGTACCTCGCCCCAGATCAGGAAGCCGAACAGCGCCGCCCACAGCAGCGCGGTGTAGCGGATCGGCGCCAGCAGCGAGGCTTCCCCGCTGCGCAGCGCCTCGATCATGCAGAAATGCGCGGTACCGTTGAACACCCCTGCGGCGACGATCCACATCGCGGCCTGGGCATCCACCGGCTTCCAGCCCAGCGGCAGCGTGGTAAAGCCGCCGGCCATCAGGATGATGTTCGACCAGAACAGGATGGACATCGAGCTTTCGCTGCGTGACATGCGCCGGGTCAGCACGTCGCGCAGCGCGTTGACCGCAGCGGCGGCCAGCGGAATCAGCAGCGCCCACTGGAAATCCATGCCACCCGGGCGCAGGATGATCAGCACCCCGGCAAAGCCGCCGAGCACGGCCACCCAGCGGTGGTGACCGATGCGCTCCTTGAGCATCGGCATCGACAGCAGCACCATGAACACCGGGCTCAGGAACAGCATGGTGATCGCGGTGGCGAGCGGCAATTCGGCAAGGCTCCACACGATCAGGGCCGAACCGACGATGAACAGCAACCCGCGCGCGAGCTGGCCCTGTACATCGACCATGCGCAGCTGCGACCAGTGGCTGAACAGCATCACATAGGGCAGCAGCACCATCAGAGTGGCTGTCTGGCGCAGGCCGATCACCTGGCCTACCGGATAGGTCTGCACCAGGTGCTTGGTGGCGGCATCGTTGGCGGTGATGAGCAGGATGCCCAGCACCATCAGCAGCAGGCTGCGCAGCATCAGGCCGCCTTCCGCGCGCGGGGTTCGCTCAGCAGCAGCGCGGTCAACGCGAGCAATACCGCACCGAGGATCAGCACCGCATCAAAGCCGTAGCCGGCATCAAAGAGGCCGCCGGCGGCGAGCGGACCAATGATCTGGCCGAGCGCGAACGCTGCAGTCATCGCCGCCACCAGCCGAGTCGCGTCGCCGCGGGCAGTTTCGCGCGCAACCTGCAGGCTTGCCAGCGTGGTCACCACAAAAGTGCCGCCGACCAGCAGCGCGGACAGGATGATCGCGGCGAGGCCGCCAAACAGCGCCGGCAGCGCAACACCCGCCGCCATCATCAAATGGCTGAGCATCCACACCCGGCGATGGCCGAGACGCTGCGCAAGTGCCGCAGCCACCAGGGTCGAGACCAGCGCAGCCGCGCCGAATACCGGCCACGACCAGCCGAACAGCGCGGCATCCGGAACCACGGCCTTCGCCATCACCGGCAGGAAGGTCGCGGGAATGATGTAGCCGAAACCCGAGATGCCGTAGCACAACACCAGCAGCGCGGCGCCGCCGCCGACATGACTGCGGGTATCGGGCGCAGCCACAGCAGCGGGCAATCGTACGCGCCCCAGCACCGGCAGCACAAACAGCGCCAACAGCAGCGCGAACAGGCCGGCAATGCACCAGGCCCAGGCCGAACCGCTGCCCGACTGCATCAGCACCAGACACAGCAGCCCGGTGGCGGCGATGCCGCCGCCAACGCCGGCATAGACCAGGCCGGTGAGGCGGGTGCGCCCGGCCGCGGCGAGCGCAGTGATGCAGCGCGTGGATACCGCAATGAACATCAGGGCACTGGCCACGCCGGCGGCAAAACGCAGCAGCATCCATGCCCATGGCTGGTCGGTGAGTCCCATGGCGAAGGTGCTCAGCGCCACCGCCAGCATCGAGACCGCCAGCGCAGCACGGCCGCGCAGCGGCCACAACGTGACCGCCAGCGCGCCGAGCAGGTAGCCGATGTAGTTGGCCGAGGCCAGCCAGCCGCCAAGGCCGACGCTGACCGCGTAATCGTCCTGCATCATCGGCAGGATCGGAGTGAAAGCGAAGCGGCCGATGCCCATCGCCACCGCAAGCGCGGCGAGACCGGCGATTGCGATGCGAAGCGGGGAGAGTTGCGGCGAATGCGGCATGGGCCGCCCACTATAACCGATCACCAGCCAAATCGAGAAATTCGGAAAAAAGCTGCTATGGAGATAAGTCGTCGCCTTTTCCACCATCATATTAATCTGGCGGATCATCTCCGGAGTTTCTCCGTTAAGCCATCCGGAAAAGGCATCGGAACATAGAGGCTCGGGAAAACTCCTTACCAAACGGGGTTGGAGGAGATTGTAGAAGACCGCTCTCCTGTTCTCAAGTGGGGGC
>JAJTHX010000284.1 GCA_021300125.1 Betaproteobacteria bacterium
CTTGCTGGTTCGGCAGCTCCGCAACTGCGGTTGCGGTTGCGGCTGCCGGTTTCAGGGCGACCGCCAGGTCCGCCGGCGCCCGCTCCAGATTGATCGCGCGCGAGTAGCTGCTGCGCAGCCCGCCGATACACCATCCCTGCAGCAGCAGGCTGCGCTGCTCCCCGTCCACCTGGATCGCGGCCACCCGCAACGCCGCGCCCGATGGCGGACAGCGGTGCCAGAAGCGCCCACGGGCCGTGGAACGGAAGTGGGCGATGCCGCTGCGCAGGGTCAGCGACAGGGCTTCGCGATCCATCGTCGCCAGGAACAGCACCGCGCCGCTCACGGCATCCTGCACCACGCAGGGCAGCAGGCCGTCTGCGCCGAATGCCGGCATGAACCGCAGGCCCTCCGCAATTTCGGGAGTGTCGCCACGCGCAGAAAACAGCAGCGTGCGCGCGTAGCGGCGGGCCACGGGACCGCCGCGGTCATCCGCGATCCGGCGGTAACTGCGACGGTCACCGGCTTCAGTGCCCATGCAGCAGCGTCTGCGAAACAAGGATGGTCAGAATGCCCAGCCCGACGAACAGCAGCTGCCCCATTGCACTGCGCCCGTCGTTGCGCCGGTGCAGGTCGGGAATGAGGTCGGCCAGTGCAATGTAGATGAAGCTCGCGGCAGCCAGTACCAGCACGTACGGCGTCGCGGCGCGGGCATTGTCGAGCGCGAAATAGCCGGTCACCCCGCCGGCGACGGCCATCAGGCTGGAAGCAAAATTGAGCAGCAGCGCGCGGCTGCGGCTGTAGCCGGCGTGGAGCAGGATCATGAAGTCACCGACCTCCTGCGGCACCTCATGGGCCACGATCGCCAGCGCGGTCAGCACGCCGAGCGCGGGATCGGTCAGGAAGGCGGCGGCGATCAGCACGCCGTCAACGAAATTGTGGAAACCGTCGCCGACCACGATCAGCAGGCCGGGGCGGTTGCGCGTGTCATGCAGGTGACCGGGATGCTCGTGGCCGTGGCGCCACAGCGCGGCCTTCTCGAGCAGGAAAAAACCGAGCAGTCCCGCCAGCAGGGTGGCTGACAGCGCCTCGATGCTGTCGGCCTGCATGTAGGCTTCGGGCACCAGGTGCAGGAAGGCCGCAGCCAGCAGCACGCCCACGGCGTAGCTGACCATCACCGGCACCCATCGCGAGAGCAGCGAAAATGAAATCAGCGCTGCGGCGGCCATGCTCAGTGCGCCACCGGCGATGGTGGCGAGGATGATCGCGTACAGCGGAGAAAAATCGTTCAAGCCGGACATCATCCGCCCTCAGTCCCTATTTTTGCAATTGAGTTGCATTTATGGAGAAAAAAAACGGGCTTCAGTGCTGGTGGCGGCCGTGGCCGCGCGATTTGCCATGGACCGGGCCACAATCCGCGCAGACCCCCTTCACCGTGAGTTCCACCGCCTGCTGGCGAAAGCCCGCGGGCAGACGCACCGCGGGTTTGGCCTGGACCGGCTCCAGGCACAGCACCTGGCCGCAATCGCTGCATTCAAAGTGGGCGTGCGGACCGGTGTGCTGGTGGGCCGCGGCGTTGAAACGCCACACCCGGTCCTCTCCGGCAATCTTGTGCGCGAGCCCCTGCTCGGTCAGCCACTCCAGCACGCGATAGATGGTGACGCGGTTGACATCACTGCCGGCCGGCAGGCGGGACTCGACCTCGTGGTGGGTCAAGGCGCGTTCGGACTTCAGCAACACCGACAGCACCAATACCCGCGGCCTGGTCAGCTTTGCACCAGTCAGGCGTATCGATTGCTCGGCGGCATCCAGGGGCGTGGTTTTCGACATGGGAGGTTCCGTTGCGGGACCATTTAACCACAGCGGCGCAGGGCGGGCCATGACAGTGCCGACAGCCGCGGCGTTCGACCCGCGCCGACCCGACGCCCGCCGGCAAAGCCTGCCTCCGCCCTTCATCAGCGGCCACTCCGGTCGGCGGGGTCCGTCACGAACCCGAGCTTGCGGATACCGGCCTGCCGCACCGCCGAGATCACCTGCGCAACGATTTCATACCGCACTTCGCGATCCGCCCGGAGCTGGACTTCGGGCTGGGTTTCGGCCTTGGCAGCGACATCCAGCCTTTCACGCAACTGCGCCAGGCTCAGCACTTCGGCATTCCAATAAAGCTTGCCGGTGGCATCAATGCTCAAGTCCAGGCGATCGGGTTTTTCCACATTCGCGGCACTCTCCGCGCGGGGCAGATCGACCCGGACGGCATGGGTGAACATCGGCGCGGTGACCATGAAGATGATCAGCAGCACCAGCATCACGTCGACCAGCGGCGTGGTGTTGATTTCACCCATCATCTCTTCACCGCCAGCGTCGCTGCGGTCAGTCAGTGGCGCACTCATGTTCCGCCACCACGCACAGCGCCACGCTGCATCTGCAATGCCGCAACCAGGTCTTCAAGCAGTTCCTCCTGCCGCGACACGATCCGCCTGTTGCTTCGCACCAGAAAGTTGTAGGCGAGCACGGCAGGGATCGCCACGGCGAGGCCGAATGCGGTCATGACCAAGGCTTCGCCCACCGGGCCTGCGACCTTGTCTATCGTGGCCTGGCCGCTCTCTCCGATCCTGACCAGGGCGCCATAGATGCCCCAGACCGTACCGAAGAGGCCGACAAAAGGCGCCGTGGCCCCGACCGAGGCCAGCACACCCAGACCCGACTCCAGCCTGCGCAGGGTATGCCTGATGACCCGGCGCAACTCCCGTTCACAATCCGCGGGGGCAGGCGGCCCGTCGCGCCCCTCGGTCCGGGCTGCAATTTCAGCCGCTTTGCGGCAAAGGCCTGCGTAAGGCCATGCATGGCTTTGTACTGCCGTATCGCCGGCCCAGGGTTGCAGCCCCGGAGGTGCCGCCGGTCCAGGCGCTGCGGATCTGGCATGGAAACGCATCTGCAGCAGCGCCCAGCCTTTGAACAACATCACCGTCCACGACGCGAGTGACATCAGCAGCAGAACCGACGCGGTTGATCTCTGCACCAGATCCGCCTGGCGCATCAATTCGATGAAACCCAGTTCACCCAGCGCCATCATCAGAACTTCGTCTGCATGCCCAGCGTGACCGTGCGCGGCGCACCCGGGGCGACCCAGGTACGCTGGAAGGACTGGGTGTAGTAGGTCCTGTCGAACAGGTTGTCGATATCCAGCGAGAACCTGAGCCTGGAACTGACGCGCCAGTAGGCCACCACCTTGGCGAGGGTGTAGGCCGGCAGCTCAAAGGCCGCTTCGCCCGTGTTGGCCTGCGCCTGGGTACGTGCCTCGCCCAGCCGTACGCCAGTGTGGGTCAGGCCGCCGCCGAGCCCGAAGCGGCCCTCACCCAGCACGCCCTCATACACCAGCAGCACGCTGCCGTTGACCTTGGGAATATTGAGCAGGCGCCCGCCGACTTCGAGCGTGTTGTCCTGTTCAACAGAAGCGTCGTTGTAGGTGAAGCTGGCGTTGATGCGCCAGGCGCGCCCGAGCTGGCCCGACAGGTCGGCATCGAAGCCGCGGCTGCGCACTTCGCCGGCGGCGATCGAAAAATTGGCATTCAGGGGATCGGCCGTGAGCACGTTCTTCTTGCGGATATCGAAGGTCGCCAGCGACGCGCCAAGGCGGCGCGAGGCGCTTTCCCATTTCGCGCCCGCCTCCAGCGCTGAGCCCGACTCCGGATCGAAGGCACCGCCCGCCGCATTGACGCCGACATTGGGCCGGAAGGATTTGCCGGCGTTGCCGAACAAGGTCAACTGGTTGTTGGGCAGGTAGCTCAATCCGAGTCGTGGCGTGGTCGCCGTCGGACTTTGCGTGGTCAGGACGTTGGTGCGCAGGTTCATCAGCTGCTGGTCATAGCGGTCGTGACGCAATCCCGCCAGCAGCCGCCAGGACGGTCCCAGCTTCACCACATCCTGCAGGTAGAAGGCGAGGTTTTTCTGGTCTTCCTGGGTTTGCGTGAAGGGCCCGGGCACCGGCTGCGGCTGGCCGTAAACCGGATTGAAGACATTGACCGCATAAGGAGAACCCGCGGTCGGATTGACCCGCAGCATCAGCTGGTCGTGCTGGAAGCGATAGGTTTCCACGCCCATCGTGAGCTCATGCTCCAGGCCGCCGGCCTTGAGGCGGCCGACAACCTCGCCCTGCAGCGCAATATCCTCGGATGCGTAATCCCGATAGCGCCGCTGGCGACGCAGGGTCTGCTGGTCGGCCTGCAGCGTCGACTGGGCCTCGGTCGAGAATCCCTGGAGCATGCCGCTCTGGTAGGACAGCGCAAGCCGTCCCGTCCACTGCGCATTCAGTTCATGCTCGAGCACGAACTGGTGCGACTGGTTCTCCAGCGTGACTTTGCCGTCCGCCGGTTCCCCGAGAAAGCGTTCGCGCGGAATGGCACCCAGCTGGTTGTTCACTGCGACCACGCCCCGATCCAGCGGCGTCCTGTGGCTCAGCCATTCACCGCTGTAGTCGAGGCGCGTCTCGCGGCTGATCTTCCAGGTGAACGCCGGCGCAAACAGGGACCGCTCGGTATCCACAAAATCGCGGAACCCGGCACGATCCTCGATCGCGATGTTCAGGCGGTAGGCGAAATTCTCGGTGATTGGTCCGGTCGAATCCACGGTGCCGCGGCGAAAGCCGAAGCTGCCGACATAGGCTTCCAGCGCATGCGCGGACTGCCACAGCGGTCTCTTGGTGACGATGTTGAGCGTGCCGCCCGGTTCACTGCTGCCGTAGAGCGAGGACGCCGGCCCTTTCAGGAACTCGATGCGCTCGACGTTGGCCATGTCGCGCTGGGCCATGAACCCGCGGTTGGCGGAGAATCCGTTGCGCAGCAGCGACATGCCGTTGTTGACGTCGCCGGCCAGCCCGCGGATCGCGATGTTGTCCCACAGGCCGCCGAAACTGTTCTGCCGCGAGACACCGCCGACATAGTCCAGCGCATCGTCAAGACGCACCGCGCCCAGATCGTCCAGCGTCTGGCGCGACATCACGCGTACCGCCTGCGGCACCTCGCGCAGCGGCAGGTCGGTTTTGGTGCCGCTCGCCTCATCGGCATGATAGGCGCCGCCCTGCTGGCGGCCGACAACCTCGATCGCAGGCAGCGTGGTGATGCTGCCGCCCGCGGGCGGTGGATTCTGCGCCAGCGCAGGCGCCACACCGGATGCGGCCAGCACGGCCGCGGCAATCACGTTTTTATTCATGTTCTTGTGCATGTGCAGTCCCTGAAGAAGTACGCCGGCCGCGGCGCCGGACAACGGCACCGGGCGGCATCGTGGTAGCTCAGTGCGGCTTGTGCCTGATCGCGAAAGCGAGCGAGGCAAACATGCCGGTCTTGGTGGCTTTCGCCGGATCGTCCGGCGGCGCGTCGTAGGCGGCGGTGATCACATTGAGGCCGTCGTTGCGCACACGCAGCGTGACCGTGCCGTCGCGGCCGGTCAGCAGCGGTTTGGCATCGGGATCGCTGACGTAGTCGCGGGTGACCTTGGCGCCGGCAACCGGCTTGCCCTTGAACAGCACCCTCACCGTCATCGATTCGTCCTTGTGCTGCGGCAGGGCCGCCTTCAAGGGCACGATCTGCAGCACCTGCCCCGGCAGCGGCTGTAGCGGGGCTTTCAGCGATTCGCGCAGGAACACCGCGTATTTGATGTAACGCCCGCTCTCCTCGGCCCCGGGCACCTCATCCCGGCCCTTGTTCACCCACTTGCCGTCCAGCCCCTTGCTCCAGTACCCGTTGTCGAGCACCCCGGTAATCACCGCCGGCATGGGCTTGGCGTCCACCAGCAGCAGGTGATCGGTCTTGCGCAAGGTCACCGGCACCGGTGCGCCGGCTGCGTCGTAGCCCGCCACCTCACGCACCTTGTCGAGGCGGCGGATCATGTCGAGATCCTCGGCGCCATGGCCATAGATCATGGCAAGGTGTCCGGAACGCTCGGCGAACCAGACCCCATGCGCCTGCGCGCCCCAGGCCAGGACGCACAGCAGCGCGCCCGCCCACCATTTTGCGAGTGTCATGAAAGCCCCTTTAAATGCAACAGGGTTGCGATAATAGCCGGGGCCCGCTGATTACGCAACACAGTTGCAATAGGGCGCGATGACCTTCGCGCTTATACTGGCGGCATGAAACGGCTGCTGATTTTCCTGATCGACGCCTACCGCCTGCTGCTGTCGCCCTTCTTCGGCACCCAATGCCGCTTCTGGCCGACCTGCTCAGCCTATGCGCGCGAGGCGATCGACACGCATGGGGCGATCAAGGGGAGCTGGCTGACGGTGAGGCGGCTGGGGAAGTGTCATCCCTGGCATGAGGGGGGGATTGATAATGTGCCGCCGGGTCAGAAGCCCCAGGCGTAAGCGGGCCCGGCGCAGCGTTCAGGCCTGCACTTGCAGCACCAGGCCCTTCAAATACTCCCCCTCCGGAAAATTCATCACCACCGGGTGATCCGCCGAGGCGTGCAGCCAGTGTTCGATGCGCGCATCGACACCCGCATCGAGCGCAGCACCCGCGATGATTTTCTGGAACAGGTCGGGGCTGACGCCACCGGAGCAGGAATAGGTCATCAGCCGGCCGCCGGTGTTGAGCAGCTTGAATGCGAGCAGATTGATATCCTTGTAGGCGCGCGCGGCTTTTTCGGCATGGGCCGCGGTCGGGGCGAACTTCGGCGGGTCGAGCACGATCAAGTCGAACTTGCGCCCTGCATCGCGGAATTTACGCAGGCTCTGGAACACGTCGGCCTCAAGCCACTCGGCGCCTGACAAGCGGTTGCGCGCGGCATTGGCCTGCGCCGCAGCCAGTGCCGGGCCGGAGCTGTCGATGGCGGTCACCGACGTCGCCCCGCCGGCGAGCGCATTCAGCGCGAAACCGCCGCTGTAGCAGAAGCAGTCGAGCACCGCCTTGCCCTTGGCCAGCCCGCGCAGCAGCCCGCGGTTGTCGCGCTGGTCGAGGTAGAAGCCGGTCTTGTGGCCCTGCTCGGCATCCACAGCAAATTCGAGGCCGTGTTCGCGCACTGTCAGCGGTCCGGCCGCAGCCTCGCCGCGCAGCAGCCCGGATTGCGACGGCAGGCCTTCGAGTTCGCGCACATCGGCGTCCGAGCGTTCGATCACGCGGGCAATGCCGGGCAATGCGGCCAGCGCATCGGCAATCGCGCCGCGCCAGCGTTCGGCGCCGGCGCTCAAGAGCTGCAGCACCACGCTGTCGGCATAACGGTCGGCGACCACACCGGGCAGGCCGTCGGATTCGCCGTGGATGAGGCGCACGCCTTCATCCGCTGCGGCCTGGCGCAGCGCGGCGGCGTGGCGGATGCGTTCGGCAAAAAACGCGGCGTCGATGTCGCGCGGGGTCCAGTCCCAGACGCGGGCGCGGATCTGCGAATCGGGGCTGTAGGCGGCGACACCGAGAAACACACCGTCAGCCGATTGCAGTGCGACGCTGTCACCGAGCTTCAGCTGGCCTTCGACTTTGGCGATGGCGCCGGAAAAGATCCAGGGATGGTGGCGCTTCAGGGATTTTTCGCGGCCGGGTTTGAGTATCAGGACAGGCACAGGGGCTCCGGGGTAACAGGATTCAGGCTGCAGGTCGCGATGGCGCACGGTAAAGGCGCTTGACGGCTTCGGTCACCACCACATACCCGGCAACGATCAGCAGCGAGGCCGCCAGCAGCGGCCAGGGCAGGGGCACGAAGCCGAACAGCGCGGCGACCGGCGGCAGGTAGGGCAGCGCCACGGCCAGCAGCGCCACTGCGGCGGCGGCCCCGGCCAGCAGCGCGCCGGGACGGCTCGCCAGCGCGGGTCCGCGGGTACGCAACAGCAGCACCACCGCCAGTTCAGTGAGCAGCGATACCACGAACCAGGCAGTCTGGAACAGGCTTTCACCGGCGTCGAACCAGTGCAGCAGGATGACAAATGCCAGCAGGTCGAACAGCGTGCTGACCAGGCCGAACACCACCATGAAGCGGCCGACCGCGCGGGCATCCCATTGCTGCGGCACCCGCAACTGCGCCGGGTCCACCCGGTCGGTGGCGATCGCCAGCGCCGGCAGGTCGGAGAGAA
>JAJTHX010000213.1 GCA_021300125.1 Betaproteobacteria bacterium
CAGCTTGCCGTTGCGCGCATAGCGGAAATCGATGCGCTCGGCCTCGACGGTCTCGCGCATCAGCGCGCGGCTGTAAAAGGACAGCGCGAGCATGCGCCGGGTGGTGAGGTCGCTTTGGATCTGGGTGCAGGCGGCGATGAACTCGAGGCACCAGCGCCACTGCCGCCAGTCCAGTCTGGGTTCGAAGCGCAGCGGCGAATCACGGCGCAGCAGCCAGGGCGGCAGTTTCGGCAGCACGCCAGGGCCGGCGAGCGGAGCGACGTAGCTGTAGGAGAGCTGCCCGCCGTTGGCGTAGCTGGTTTCCAGCGCAACGCCGTGGTTGCGCTCGACCACCGCCACATCGTGGCCGTCGCGCGCCAGGTACCAGGCACTGGCGAGTCCTGCAACGCCTGCGCCCAGCACCAAAACTCTCATAAATTACTCAATAAAAACAAATACTTACGAAACAACTACGCGGGCAAACTTGCGCTTGCCGACCTGCAGCACGACGTTGGCACCGGGCGCAAGCTTCAGCGATTTGTCGCCGATTTTCTCGCCGTCCATCTTCACGCCGCCCTGCGCCAGCATGCGCAGCGCATCCGAGGTGCTCGGCGTCAGGCCGGCAAGCTTGAGCACTGCGGCAATCGCCAGGCCATCGCCTTCAGCCTTCAGTTGGACTTCCTGCAGGTCAGCGGGGATTTCATCCCGGCGGAATCGCGCCTCGAAATCCGCGAGCGCCTGCTGAGCCGCTGCATCGCCATGGAAGCGGGCGACGATTTCCTGCGCAAAGGCGACCTTGATGTCACGCGGATTGCGTCCGCCGGCCACATCCGCCTTCCACTGGCGCAGCGTTTCCAGCGGCTCGAAGGACAGCAATTCGATATAACGCCACATCAGCTCATCGGACACCGACATCAGCTTGCCGAAGATTTCATTCGGGGCTTCCTGGATGCCGACGTAATTACCCAGCGACTTCGACATCTTGTTGACGCCATCGAGCCCCTCGAGCAGCGGCATGGTGAGGATGCACTGGGCCGGCTGGCCGTAATGTTTCTGCAGCTCGCGGCCCATCAGCAGGTTGAATTTCTGGTCGGTACCGCCGAGCTCAATGTCGGCCTTGAGCGCGACCGAGTCATAGCCCTGCACCAGCGGATAGAGGAATTCGTGGATCGCGATCGGCTGGTTGCCGCGGTAACGCTTGGAGAAATCGTCGCGCTCGAGCATGCGCGCCACGGTGTGCGAGGCCGCGAGCTTGATCATGTCCGCCGAGCTCATGCGGTCCATCCACGTCGAGTTGAACACAACCTCGGTGCGTGAGCGATCAAGGATCTTGAACACCTGCTCGGTGTAAGTCTGGGCGTTGGCCGCCACCGCCTCGCGGGTCAGCGGCGGCCGTGTCGCGTTCTTGCCGGTGGGGTCGCCGATCATGCCGGTGAAATCGCCGATCAGGAACAGCACATGGTGCCCCAGTTCCTGGAACTGGCGCAGCTTGTTGATCAGCACGGTGTGGCCGATGTGCAGGTCGGGCGCGGTCGGATCGAAGCCGGCCTTCACCCGCAGCGGCTTGCCTGCGGCCAGTTTCTGGCGCAGTTCGGACTCGATCAGCAGTTCATCGCAGCCGCGACGGATGATTTCGATCTGGCGGTCGACGGCAGTCATGGCAATCGGTGATTTTTCTCGCAAAAACCGGGGAAATTCGCTGATAAATCAGGGGGAAAACGGGTTTCCCGGCATAGGGCTTTCTGTTAAGCTGCGCCCTGTCAACGTCCGGTCATTCCTCGAAATGACTGCGCTCGAAATGACTGCGGCCAATCCGCCGCCCCGGGCAGTTGATCATTCCGTTTCAAATCAACAGGGAAGTGCATGGTTCTGGAGCGTGCGGCGATTTTAGCGCAAAAGCTGCTCAGCCGGCTCCGCCGCAGCGGGCTGCGGCGGGCCATGCTCGCGCTGTCGGCGGCCGTGCTGCTGCCCTTGCTCGGCGCGGTTACCGCTTTCGGTATCGCACCCGACACCGTCACCGACACCCTGGAGCGCCGCACCGTGATCGAAGCGGTTGCGCTGCCGGAATTGCCGCCTGCGGCGGCATCGGCCGAGATTTATTGGCGCGAGGTCCGCATCGAACGCGGCGACACCATCGCCACCCTGCTGCAGCGGCTGCAGATTGACGAAGCCGGCATCGCACAGGTGCTGGCCCGTTCGAAGGAAGCGAAGGCGCTCTACCGCCTGGTGCCGGGACGCACCGTTCGCGCACAGACTTCGGCCGCCGGCCAGCTGGTGTCGCTGCGCCACCTGAACGGCGGTCAGTTGCTGAAAATCGACCGCGAGGGCGAGCTGCTGCTGATCCAGGAAGGCCCGGCAGAAACCGAAGTGCGCGTGCACATGGGTTCCGGCGAAATCCGTTCCTCGCTGTTCGCGGCCACCGATGCCGCCGGCATGTCCGATGCGATGGCCGTGCAGATCGCCGACGTGTTCTCCACCGACATCGACTTTCACCGCGACCTGCGCCGCGGCGACCGCTTCTCCGCGGTCTATGAAGTGCATTACCACCAGGGCGAACCGGTGCGCACCGGCCGTCTGCTGTCGGCCGAATTCATCAACAATGGCAAGACTTTCCAGGCGGTATGGTTCCAGAACGGCGAGGGTGAAGGCGGGTACTACACGCTGGACGGCAAGAACATCCGCAAGGCCTTTTTGCGTTCACCCCTGGAATTCTCGCGCGTGAGCTCGGGCTTCAGCCTGTCACGCTTCCACCCGGTGCTGCAGACCTGGCGCGCGCACAGGGGCGTTGACTACGCCGCCCCCACCGGCACCCGGGTCAAAGCCACCGCAGACGGTATCGTCGAATTCGTCGGCCGCCAGGGCGGCTACGGTAACCTGGTCGTGCTGCGACATCAGACCCGCATCACCACCTGGTACGGACACCTCTCCGGCTTTGCCAAGGGCATCCAGAAGGGCCGGCGCGTGTCACAGGGTGAGGTCATCGGTTTCGTCGGCGCCACCGGCGTTGCCACCGGTCCCCACCTGCACTACGAATTCCGGATCAACGACGTTCACCAGGATCCGCTGCGCGTGGCGATGCCGCCTGCGCCGCCGCTGGCGCCGCAGCACCGCGCCGCCTTTGATGAAGTCGCGCGGCCGCAGGGCGAACGCCTCGCCCTGCTGCGCGAAACCCCGACCACCATCGCGCGCTGAGCCGCGCATGCCCGGCCTGTTCATCGGCCTGATGTCGGGCACCAGTCTCGACGGCACCGATGCCGTGCTGTTCGGCGGCGCCGCCAATCCGCGGGTACTCGGCCATGTCCACCAGCCCTTCTCACCGCAGTTGCGCGAATCGCTGCTCGCGCTGAATGCGCCGGGTGAAAATGAGCTCCATCGCGCCGCCCTCGCCGGCAATGCCCTGGCCCTGGCCTATGCCGCGGCGGTAAGCAAGCTGCTTGAGGTGACGGAACAGACCGCGTCCGGCATCGAGGCGATCGGCTGCCACGGCCAGACCGTACGCCACCAGCCGCAATCCGGTTATACCCTGCAGCTGGTCAACGCCGCACTGCTCGCCGAACTCACCGGCATCCGCATCGCCTGTGATTTTCGCAGCCGCGATATTGCCGCCGGCGGCGAAGGCGCGCCGCTGGTGCCGGCCTTTCATCAGGCCGTGTTTGCCTCGGCCTTGCATTCTCGCGCAGTGATCAACATCGGCGGCATCGCCAACATCACCACCCTGCCGCGCTCTGGCGAAGTGACAGGCTTTGACTGCGGCCCCGGCAATGTGCTGATGGACGGCTGGATCGCCAGGCACCGGTCAGAACGCTACGACCGCGGCGGCGCCTGGGCCGCCTGCGGACGGGTGCTGCCGGCGCTGGCGGCACGCATGCTTGCGCACGATTTTTTCGGGCGCCGCCCGCCCAAGAGCACCGGACGCGAAACCTTCAACCTGCACTGGCTGGAGAGCCTGCTCTCGGGAAACGAAGCCCCTGCTGATGTGCAGGCCACCCTGTGCGAAGTCACCGCTGCCGGCATCGCCGGCGCGGTGGACGGATACTGTCCGGATGCGCTGCAGATCTACCTGTGCGGCGGCGGCGCGCGCAACGACCTGCTGCGCTCAAGGCTGGCTGCGCTGCTGCCTGGTCGCACGGTCGGAATCACCGACAGCCTGGGCATTGCCGCAGAGTCCGTGGAGGGTGCCGCCTTCGCCTGGCTTGCCCAGCGCGTGCTGCTCCATCTTCCAGGCAACCTGCCGGCGGTGACCGGCGCCAGCGGCCCGCGTGTGCTGGGCGCAGTCTATCCGGCCTGAGACGCAGCAAAAGCAACGGGGGCTGCGGCCCCCGTGAATGAACCGCTGAAGGAAACGTTCAGGCGGAGAACGAGGATCCGCAGCCGCAGGTGGAAGACGCGTTCGGATTCTTGATCACGAACTGGGCACCTTCGACGTTTTCCTGGTAATCGATCTCGGCACCGGTGAGATACTGCAGGCTCATCGGGTCGATCAGGAGGGTGACGCCCCCCTTCTGCATGGCGGTATCGTCTTCATTGACGGTTTCATCGAAGGTAAAACCGTACTGGAAACCCGAGCAGCCGCCGCCGGTGACGAACACCCGCAGCTTCAGCTCCTGGTTGCCCTCTTCCTCGATCAATTGCTTCACCTTGGCCGCGGCATTCTCGGTGAACACCAACGGATCGGGCAGCGCTTCAGTGACGGCATTCATGCTGTGCTCCTGATGGTTGACACCCCCGGACCAGGCTTCTTGGAGCCGGCCGGGCAAAGTGTGGTCATTATCCCTGCCGGCCGCGCCGGCGGTCAATCCGCCGAGGCTGGTTTGAACTGGACGACCTTGTCGGCCTTGGCATCGTCCTGATATACCAGCCGGCCCTGCACCACGGCACCGAGCTGCATTTCCAGGGTGCGGTAGTGGACATCGCCGATCAGGTTGGCCTTGCTTTGCAGCTCGACATAATCGGCGGCGTGGACGGGACCGACCACGGTGCCGTTGATAACCACATGAGAGACATGGATTTCTCCCTCGATCCGCGCCGCTTCAGACAGCACCAGCGTACCGGGCTTGCCATCAGCAGCAATGACATTGCCATGAATATGGCCATCCACGCGCAAACCGCCCTCGAACGTCATGTCTCCACGGATCACGCTGCCTGCGCCGATCAGGCTGTCGATGCGATTCTGCGGCTTGTTGGGTTTGTCTTTCTTGCTGAACATGGGACCTCCCGCTAGGAAATCGTAACGTTGTGGGTGACCTTGGGGGTGTCGGAGCTGCCTTCGAACACCCGAACCTGCAAACCCTTCACCGTGGCATTGGGTGCGATGCGGAAAAGTCCCTCGACACGATGAAACAGCCTGAAATTGACCTTGAATTCCTTGGCGGCGTCAGCCTTACCTGCCTCGGGAAGTATCAATGTGACTTTACGACCATCCTGCTGCAGATTCAACACAAACTGCAGACGGCCGTTGAATTCCTTGCGTTCTCCGGCCTGCACCAGCAGCAACTGGTAACGGTATTCGCCAGGCACCGGCTCCGGAGTGAGCCGGAACCGGTTGACGCTGATCGGGCCTTCCTTGCCGGTGGCAGTCAGCGACTGGAAAAAAGCGAGGTCTTCCTTCAGCGTCGCATTTTCCTGGGCCAGTGCCTTGACCTGCTTGGCCAGATCCCCGAAGGCGGCGCGCTCAATCTGCAATTGGCGTTCGGCGGCTGCGGTGCGCGCGTTGAGCTCGGTCAGTTCTTCCTGCTGCCGGCGCACCGTTTCGTCGAGCTGTGCACGCAGCCGTGATGCTTCCCCTTCGCGGAACCCTGCGTATTCGAGTCCGAAATCATAAGTGAACCAGGCTACTCCGGCCGTCAGCATCACCACGCACAGTATGCCCAGCCAGCGCCAATACCATGGCATATGCGGGCGCACCGCGAGCTGAGGCGCATCAATGCCGAAGCGGCGGATGAATTGCTTCAGGCGCCGCTTCATGATCAGGGCAGCAGAGCGATATCGCCGAGGCCGCATGCCTCGTCAAAGCCGAACATCAAATTCATGTTCTGCACAGCCTGGCCTGCGGCACCCTTGACCAGATTGTCGATCACAGACAGCACGACCACGGTGTCACCGCCTTGGGGACGATGCACGGCAATTCGGCAGTGGTTGGCACCGCGCACCGAGCGGGTGTCGGGATGGCTGCCTGCCGGCATCACATCGACGAAAATCTCGCCTGCATATCGTTGCTCGTACAAGGCCTGCGGATCGACCTCCTCAGTCAGCCGAGCATACAGCGTGGCGTGGATGCCGCGGATCATCGGCGTCAGATGCGGCACGAAAACCAGGCTGACCGGCTTGCCCGCGGCGCGGGCGAGGCCCTGCGAGATTTCGGGATGATGACGGTGGCCGGGTACGCCATAGGCCTTGAAATTGTCAGCAGCCTCGGCATGCAGGATATGGGTCTCGGCCTTGCGCCCGGCGCCGGAAACACCTGACTTGGCGTCCGCAATCAGATGCGCCAGATCGACGCAACCCGCCTCGATCAGCGGCAGGAACCCGAGTTGCACCGCGGTGGGATAACAACCGGGGTTGGCCACCACGCGGGCCTTGCGGATCTGCCCGCGGTTGATTTCGGGCAGCGCATACACCGCCTCTGTGACCAGCTCGGGGCAGGCATGCTTCATCTTGTACCACTGCTCCCACAGCGCAACATCACGGATGCGGAAATCCGCCGCGAGGTCAATGATGCGCACGCCGGCATCGACCAATGCACGCGCTTCCTGCATCGCCACCCCGTTGGGGGTGGCGAAAAACACCAGATCGCAGTGCTCAAGCCCTGCCGCCGCGGGTTCGCTGAATTTCAGGCTGACATGGCCGCGCAGATTGGGAAACATCTCCGCCACCGCCATGCCGGCTTCCTTGCGCGAGGTGATCGCGGTCAGTTCGCAGCGCGGATGCTGTGCCAGGAGTCGCAGCAGCTCCACACCGGTATAGCCGGTACCGCCAACGATGCCCACCTTGATGTTTTTTTCCGCCATGTCAGCCCCTCATCGCCCCGGAACCTCTACCGCAGTCCCGCGCAGTGCCAGAGACGACAAAGCCGCCCTGAGGCGGCCTTGTCGGTCCATCGGTTTGCCGCTGTCGTTCAGCGCTTCGAGAACTGCTTGCGGCGGCGCGCCTTGCGCAGACCGACCTTTTTGCGCTCGACCTCGCGCGCGTCTCGCGTCACCAGGCCCGCCTTGCGCAGCACGGGCTTGAGTGCCGCATCGTAATCGATCAGCGCACGGGTAATGCCATGGCGCACGGCACCGGCTTGGCCGGACTCGCCGCCGCCGGTGACATTAACCGCGATGTCAAAGCTGTCGAGCTTCTCGATCAGGGCCAGCGGCTGGCGCACGACCATGCGGCCGGTTTCGCGGGAAAAGAATTCATCCACCGGCTTGCCGTTGACAACGATGCTGCCTTTGCCCGGCTTCAGAAACACGCGGGCCACCGCGCTTTTGCGCCGGCCGGTTCCGTAATTTTTTTGGACTGCTGCCATGTGCTTGCCTGCCTGGTCAGATTTCGAGGGTCTTCGGCTGCTGCGCGGTGTGCGGATGCTCCGCGCCGGCATAAGCCTTCATTTTTTTCAGCATCGCGTAGCCAAGCGGACCCTTGGGCAGCATGCCTTTGACCGCCTTTTCGAGCACGCGTGCCGGATGCTTGGCCTGCATTTTCTCGAAGGTGGTGGTGTACAGGCCGCCGGGGAACGTGGAGTGGCGGTGGTAGAGCTTGTCCTTGGCCTTGTTGCCGGTCACGCGCAGCTTGTCGACATTGACGACCACAATGAAGTCGCCGGTGTCGATGTGGCGGGTAAACTCGGGCTTGTGCTTGCCGCGCAGCCGGTGCGCGATCTCGGCGGCGAGGCGGCCGAGCACTTTGTCGGAGGCATCGACAACATACCAGTCACGTTTGACGTCGCCCGGTTTTGCGGAATAGGTCTTCATACGGGATCCTGCACGCCCTTGGGCGTCGCTTGACGATTCAGAGAACCGCCGATTTTATGGGAAATCAAGCACCTGTGTCAAACTTAATGCCCCTCGGGCCTGGCCTTAGGACCAGGCCTGCCGAAACCACTGCCCCAAAAAATTATTTATATAAATCAGTAGGTTGAATATGCCATCCTGGCAACTCACCAATGCTGTGGCTGCGTTGCTGATCCCACCGGGCAGCCTGCTGTTGCTACTCGGCTTGGGATTATGGCTGGGCCGTCGGCACGGCGGCAGGTTGCTCGCGGCGGCGGCGGCCATTTGCCTTTTTCTGCTGTCAACGCCCTGGGCAGGCGAGACGCTGCTGCGTGCGTGGGAAGCTCCGCCGGCGGCGAGGGCGGCACCCGACCAGGGCAGCGGGGCGCAGGCCATCGTTGTCCTGGGTGGCGGCATTTCCGGCAACGCGCCGGAATACGGTCATGACATCCCGCATGCCATGACCCTGGTCCGCTTGCGTTACGCCGCACACCTGCATCGGCGCAGCGGGCTGCCGCTGCTGGTCAGCGGCGGCAATCCTGCCCGAGAAGCCAGCGCCGAGGCGGATGTGATGCGGCGCACGCTGGAACAGGATTTCGGCATACCGGTGCGCTGGAGCGAAAACCGTTCGCTCAACACCCTCGGCAACGCCCGCCTCAGCCGTGAACTGCTCTCCGGGGAGGGCATCGACCGGATCCTGCTGGTCACCCATGCCTGGCACCTGCCGCGGGCACGTCTTGCATTCGAGCGGGCGGGCTTTACCGTCATTCCCGCGCCAACCGGCCACACGCCCCGCCGCAGCCTGCGCCTGACCGATGTCCTGCCCGATGCCGGCGCCCTGCTCGACAGCGCCCTGGTCTGCCACGAGGCCATCGGCATGGTCTGGTATCGTGTGCGCCTGCTGCTCAAGGCCTGATCATGGAGATCGCATGAAAGCGCGCATCAAATGGATTGAGAACGTGTCCTTCGTTGCCGAGTCCGGCAGCGGACATGCACTGGTGATGGACGGGGCGCCGGAAGGCGGCGGGCGCAACCTCGGCCCGCGACCAATGGAAGTGGTGCTGATGGGCACCGGCGGCTGCACCGCCTACGACGTGGTGCATATCCTGCGCAAGTCGCGCGCGCCGGTCAGCGATTGCGTGGTCGAAATCGAGGCCGAACGCGCTGCCGAAGACCCGAAGGTCTTCACCAGAATCCACTTCCATTTCATTGTCAGCGGCAAGGGCCTAAAACCGGCCCAGGTGGAGCGCGCCGTTCACCTGACAGCTGAAAAATACTGTTCCGCCTCGATCATGCTTGGCAAGACTGCGGCCATCAGCCACGACTTCGAAATCCGCGAAACGGGTTGAGCTGTCACTGCGTGCGGCCGGAACCGCCCGGCCATCTCAGAGGTGGTAGGCGGTGCGGGTCATCACCCGTGAAGCCAGCTTCATTGCAGCCTTCACCGGTGCCGGCAATTCGGCGCCGCCGTGTTCGATGGCGGTGCCGGCATGGCGTGCCTCGTCTTCACGCATCTGCGCAACGATTTCCCGGCTGCGCGCGTCCGCGGGCGGCAAGCCGTCAAGATGGCCCTCGAGATGGGCGACGACCTGGCGTTCGGTCTCGGCCAGGAAACCGAGGTTCCACTTGTCCCCGAGCAGTCCGGCGGCTGCGCCGATGGCGAAAGACCCCGCATACCACAGTGGATTAAGCAGGCTCTTGCGGCCGCCGAGTTCGCCGATGCGGCGCTCTGTCCAGGCGAGATGCTCGGTTTCTTCCAGCGCCGCCGCTTCGAGTGCAGCGCGTGCATGGCTGTCGCGGGCCGTCATGGCCTGACCCTGGTACAGCGCCTGGGCACAGATTTCGCCGCTGTGGTTGACCCGCATCAGCGCTGCGGCATGGGCCCGGGCCGCGGTATCCAGAACCGCCTCCGGCGCATCGGCGCCGGGATGGGGGCGCTGGCAGCGTGCAGGTGCAAACAGCGTACGCAGGCCCTTGTCGAAACCGATGATCAGATCGTCGATGCGCGGCATGGGCGTCTAGCTTCCTCGCGATTCCTTCAGTCAAACAGGCGCCGCAGCTCGGCACCAGGGTCGGCCGCGCGCATGAAGGCCTCGCCAACCAGGAATCCGTGCACCTGGCGGGCGCGCATGCGCTGCACGTCCTCGGGCTTGAGGATGCCGCTTTCGGTGATGACGAGACGGTCCGGTGGCACCCTGCCGAGCAGCCCCAGCGTGGTGTCGAGCGTGGTTTCGAACGTACGGAGGTTGCGGTTGTTGATGCCGAGCAGCAGCGTGCGCAGGCGCAGCGCCGCCTCCAGTTCGGTGCCGTCGTGGACTTCGACCAGCACCGCCATACCCAGTTCAAGCGCAATGCCTTCCAGTTCAGCCATGCGTCCGGCCTCGAGGGCGGCCACGATGAGCAGGATGCAGTCGGCGCCGGCGGCGCGGGCCTCGTAGACCTGGTAGGGATCGACCATGAAGTCCTTGCGCAGTACCGGCAGCGCGCAGGCGCCGCGCGCCGCCTTGAGGTCGTCCAGCGCGCCCTGGAAAAACTGGCGATCGGTCAGCACCGACAGGCAGGCCGCGCCATGGCGCTCGTAGCTGGCGGCAATCGCCGCAGGATCGAACTGCTCGCGCAGCACACCCTTGCTCGGGCTCGCTTTCTTGACTTCGGCGATGACCGCGGCACGGCCCGCAGCGATTTTTGCGCGCAGGGCGCCGGCAAAATCTCGCGCTGGCGCCGCCTCAAGCGCCTGCGCCTTGAGGGGTGCCAGCGGCAGCACGGCCTGAGCCGCAGCCACTTCTTCGGCCTTCACCGCAAGAATGCGCTGCAGGATGTCAGACACCGGCCGGCTGCGCCTTGGTGAACGCCACGAATTCGTCGAGCTTGCGCCGTGCCGCGCCGCTGGCGATTACGGCCAGCGCCAGTCGCACGCCTTCGGCAAGCGTGGCCGCCTTGCCGGCGACATACAGGCTGGCACCGGCGTTGAGCGCGACGATGTCGCGTGGCGCACCGTCCGCGTTGTCCAGCGCGGCAAGCATCATGCCGCGCGACTGCTCGACGCTCCCGACACGGATCGCATGATTGCCGTGGGCTTTGAGCCCGACGTCGGCCGGCGCCACCATGTATTCGCGCACAGTGCCGTCCTTCAGCTCGCCGACGGCGGTGGGGCCGCTGATCGAGATCTCGTCCAGGCCTTCGAGGCCGTGCACGATCATCACCCGACGGCTGCCCAGGCGCTGCAGCACCCGCGCCTGGATGCCGACCAGATCGGGATGGAACACGCCCATCACCTGCTGTTTGGCGCCGGCAGGATTGGTCAGCGGACCGAGGATGTTGAACAGGGTCTTCACCCCCAGTTCGCGCCGCACCGGCGCGGCGTGTTTCATCGCGCTGTGATGGTTGGGCGCGAACATGAAACCGATGCCGGTTTCGGCGATCGAACACGCGACCTGCTCCGGCTTCAGGTTGATGTTGACACCCAGCAGTTCGAGCACATCGGCGCTGCCCGACTTGCTCGAAACCGAGCGTCCGCCGTGTTTGGCGATTTTCGCGCCACCCGCGGCAGCCACGAACATCGCCGTGGTCGAGACATTGAAAGTATGCGCGGAATCGCCGCCCGTACCGCAGGTGTCGATCAGTTCCGGGGTGTCCGGCACCGGCACCGTGGTCGCAAACTCGCGCATCACCGTCGCGGCGGCGGCGATCTCGCCGATGGTTTCCTTCTTCACGCGCAGCGCGGCAATGATCGCCGCGATCAGCACCGGCGACACCTCGCCGCCCATGATCTGCCGCATCAGCGACAGCATCTCGTCATGGAAAATCTCGCGGTGCTCGATGATGCGTGCCAGCGCTTCCTGCGGGGTCATCGCGGGGTCTCCTCCAGGAAATTCCTGAGCAACTGGTGCCCGTGCTCGGTCAGTATCGACTCGGGGTGGAACTGCACGCCCTCAACCGCCAGGGTCCTGTGGCGCACCCCCATGATCTCGCCGTCATCGGTATTGGCGGTGATTTCCAGGCAGTCGGGCAGGCTCTCGCGCTCGATCACCAGCGAGTGGTAACGCGTCGCCGAGAACGGCTGCGGCAGCCCGCGGAACACGCCCTGGCCCTGGTGGCGTATCAGTGAAGTCTTGCCGTGCATGAGCTGTTTGGCGTGGACGATGCGGCCGCCAAAGGCCTGGCCAATGCTCTGGTGGCCGAGGCACACGCCGAGAATCGGGATGCGACCGGCGAAAGCCTTGATCAGGGGTACCGAAATCCCGGCTTCGTTGGGGGTGCAAGGGCCGGGCGACACCACGATGCGGGCCGGCTTCATGCGCTCGATGTCGGCCAGCGTGATCTCGTCGTTGCGGTGTACAGCCACGTCCTCGCCCAGCTCTGCGAAATACTGCACCAGGTTGTAAGTGAAGGAATCGTAATTGTCGATCATCAGCAGCATGTGCGCCTCCTCACGGCCGGGTATCGAGGCCGGCTTCGGCCATTTCGGCGGCCTTGAGCAGCGCCCGCGCCTTGTTCTGCGTTTCCTGCCATTCAGCCTCCGGCTCGGAGTCTCAACCACGCCGCCGCCGGCCTGCACATACAGGCGGCCGTCCTTGACCACCGCGGTGCGCAGTGCGATGGCGACATCCATGTTGCCGTGGAAACCGAGATAGCCCACAGCGCCGGCATAGATGCAGCGCTTCACCGGCTCCAGTTCGTCGATGATTTCCATCGCGCGCACCTTGGGCGCGCCCGACACGGTACCGGCCGGAAAGGTGGCGCGCAGCACGTCGATCGCGCTGCAGCCGGGCTTGAGCCTGGCCTCGACATTGGACACGATGTGCATCACGTGCGAATAACGCTCGATCACCATCTGCTCGGTGACAAGTACGCTGCCGGTCTGGGCGACACGGCCGGCGTCGTTGCGGCCGAGATCGACCAGCATGATGTGTTCGGCACGTTCCTTGGGATCGGCAAGCAGTTCCTCGGCGAGCGCTGCGTCCTCGGCGGCATTGGCGCCGCGGCGGCGGGTGCCTGCGATCGGGCGGACCGTGACGGTATCGCCTTCGACGCGGGCGAGGATCTCGGGCGAGGCGCCAACCACATGAAAATCGCCGCAATCGAAATAGAACATGTACGGCGAGGGGTTCAACGTGCGCAGCGCCCGGTACAGCGAAAGCGGCGTGGCATGGAAAGGCTTGCTCATGCGCTGCGAGGGGACCACCTGCATGATGTCGCCGTCGAATATGTACCGCTTGGCGCGCTCCACCGCGCGATGGTAGGCCTCCTGGCCGAAACCGGACACCGCCGGTTCGGATGCGGTGGGCGCGCTGACCGGGATCGCCACCGGCGCGCGCAGCTTCTGCAGCAACCCGGCAAGACGGGCGCGGGCTGAGGCCCAGGCGCCGGGTTTTCCGGGCTCGGCGTACACCACCAGCGAGAGCTTGCCGGAGAGATTATCGACGATGGCGATTTCCTCTGACACCAGCAGCATGATGTCCGGGGTGCCGAGTTCGTCGCGTTTGTTCACGGCGGCCAGGCGTTTCTCGACATAGCGCACGGTGTCGTAGCCGAAATAGCCGACCAGCCCGCCGCAGAAGCGCGGCAGCCGCGGATCGGTGGCGACCTTGAAGCGCTTCAGGTAAGCCTCGACGAATGCCAGGGGGTCCTCGGCCCGCTCACGCAGGGTTTCGGTGCCGTTGCTGATCTCGACGCAGTCATGGCCCCGCACTTCGATGCGGGTGTTCGCAGCGAGGCCGATGAAGGAAAAGCGGCCGTGGCGTTCGCCGCCGACTACCGATTCCAGCAGATAGGTATGCGGGCGGTTGGCGAGCTTGAGGTAGATGGACAGGGGCGTGTCGAGGTCAGCCCAGGTCTCGAGCACCAGCGGCGCACGGTTGTAGCCCGCGGCGGCGAGGCTGTTGAATTCGGATTCAGTCATCACTTGCTCCGGAAACGATGTAGTGCGAACGGCAAAACGGGGACGTGCGGCTGCCGGGCGGTCAGTTGCGCCAGGGCCAGGCTCCCTTGGTTTGCGGGCAGAACATCGCGGGCAAGTCCATATCGACGGCATCCGGCGTTGCGGCCGGAAAAACGCAAATCAACGGGGGTTAAATTAAATCTTTTGAATCAATGGGATACAGTCGGTCAGCGCGCCTACTATAGCATCAACATCAAGGCTCTGCACATCATGGCCTTCGTTGTAGCCATAAGGCACGCAGAACACCGGGCAACCCGCAGCACGAGCAGCCTGCACATCGTTGCCCGAATCGCCCACCATCAGCATGCGGGCGGGAGCGACACCGAAACGCTCGCAGGCATGGAGCAGCTGCATCGGATCCGGCTTCTTGCGCGGCAGCGTGTCCCCTGAAACGGTGAGTTCAAAAAACGGCGCGAGCCCGGTGCGCTCGAGCAGGGGGAGCGTGAACGCGCCAGCCTTGTTGGTGACGCAGGCGAGGCGGAAGCCGGCCGCGCGCATCTGCTCGAGGCCCTCGCGCACACCGGGATAGATCGTGGTGTGACGGCCATTGATCCCGGCGTAGGCTCGCTCGAACACCGGCAACGCGGCAGCGAGGGCCTCGGGTGCGACATGGCCGCAGATGTCGCGGGCCAGCGCGCGTTCGACCAGCCGCGGAATGCCCTTGCCGACGAAGTTGCGTACGGTTTCCAGCGGCAGCGCCCCCAGCCCCAGCTCCTCAAGCATGCCGTTGGTGGCGGCGGCCAGGTCGGGAATGGTATCAAGCAGGGTGCCATCCAGGTCGATCATCACGGCCTCGACGGCGATCGGAAAGATTGCATTCATGAATGTGCCTTGAGCGGCGCGCGTGCCGGGCCGCCGCTAAAAATCAGAGGGGCGCCAGCTGTCCGCGCATCGCGGCGATGACAGCCGCATAGTCCTTTTGCCCGAATATCGCCGAGCCCGCGACAAAGGTATCGGCACCCGCCCTGGCGATCGCGGCGATGTTGTCCACCTTGACGCCGCCGTCCACCTCAAGCCAGACCTCCCGCCCGCTGGCTGCGATGCGCCTGCGCACCTCGGCAATTTTAGCGAGCGCGCCGGGTATGAAGGACTGGCCGCCAAAGCCCGGGTTGACCGACATGATCAGCACCAGGTCGAGCCTGTCCAGCGTATGGTCGAGGTAATGCAGCGGTGTTGCCGGATTGAACACCAGGCCCGCCTTGCATCCGCTGTCCCTGATCAGCCCGATGGTGCGGTCGATGTGCTCGGAGGCCTCGGGATGGAAGGAGATGATGTCGGCGCCGGCCTTTGCGAAATCGGGAATGATGCGGTCAACCGGCTTCACCATCAGGTGCACGTCGATCGGCAGCTGCACATGCGGCCGGATCGCCTCGCACACCAGCGGGCCGATGGTCAGGTTGGGCACGTAATGGTTGTCCATCACGTCGAAATGGATGAGATCAGCGCCGGCGGCGGCCACCGCCCGGACTTCATCGCCTAGCCTGGAGAAGTCGGCGGAGAGAATACTGGGCGCAATACGCTGGATCATGGCCGTCGGATGCGGTGGTGAAGCCCGGATTGTACCCGTAATTCAATCGCGGCTTCCGCCATCACGGCTGCGATGCGAGAATAAGGCCATGAGCGACGCCAAGCCCTATCACATCACGGTCACGCCCAGTGCCCGTTTCATTCCCGAGCAGTCCAATGCCGAGGCCGGACGCTACGCCTTCGCCTACACCATCACCATCACCAATACCGGCGGGGTTGCGGCGCAATTGCTGAGCCGGCACTGGATCATCACCGACGCCAACAACCTGGTGCAGGAGGTCAAGGGCCAGGGTGTGGTGGGCGCACAGCCGCTGCTCAGGCCCGGCGAGAGTTTTGAATACACCAGCGGCTCGATGCTGCCCACACCGGTCGGCACCATGCGCGGCAGCTACCAGATGGTGGCCGAGGACGGCACCCGTTTCGACGCCGAAATTCCGGAATTCGCGCTCTCGGCGCCGCGCGTACTGCACTGAGCCCGGCGTGTCCCTGCGCAGCAGTTATACCCGGCTCGCCCCGGTCTACGACCTGCTGGTCGGTCTGCCACTGCGGCAGGCACGCCGGCACAGCATCGCCCGATTGCCCGGAGAAGGCGGGTTCGACATTTTCCTCGACGGCATCGGCACCGGCCTCGATCTGCCCCTGCTGCCACCCGATCACCGCTACACCGCACTTGACCTGACACCGGCGATGCTGCGGCGCGCCCGGGGGCGTCAGGAACAGCTGCGGCTGCACTGGGTCCAGGGAGACAGCCAGTGCCTGCCCTTTGCCGACGGCAGCTTCGACCACGCCCTGCTTCATCTGATCCTCGCCATCGTCCCCGATACCGTTGCAGCCCTGCGCGAAGCCGCAAGGGTGGTGCGCCCGGGCGGACGGCTGTTCGTGCTCGACAAATTCCTCGCCCGTGGCGCCGCCGCAACGTTGCGGCGCATGATCAACCCCCTGATGCGCCGCATCGCCACCCGCACCGATGTCGTGTTCGAGGATGCACTCGCCGGCGTGGACAACCTGCGCCTGATCGAGGACCGGCCGGCTCTCGCGTCCGGCTGGTTCCGCATCATCACGCTTGAAAAAAACCGTGCTCAGGATGAGCCGGTATCGTCGTCGTCCTTGCGCGGCCAGGTCCACCAGACGAAGCCCAGTAAAAGCGCGAGCGCAGCTGCAACCTCGATCAGGAACCATGTCAAACCGCTCATCAACGCACCATGCCTTTTGGGAAAAGCTTATGCAAGACACGCACTCTAGCAAATCGCGATGGCGCCTGGCTGGTGCCTCAGCGCTCGTCCTGATGTTGCTGGCCTGTCGCAGCACACCGGAACAACCGGCACCGCCGGCAGCGGTCCCGGCCAAGCCGCCCGCCGCGGCCGTCGAGCCGGCGACCACCCCAACGCCGGCAGCGGCTTTCCCGGCACAGCATCTGCGCCGCGCGCAGTGGAACGAGTTGCCGGGATGGGCGGAAGACGATCACGCCGCAGCCTGGACTGCCCTGCTCACCAGCTGCAGCACCCTGCGAAACCAGGAGCCCTGGCGCGCGGTCTGCACGGAAGCGCAGGCGCTGCCTAAACCCGGGCGGGCCGAAGCAAGGCGCTTTTTCGAAACATTTTTCCTGCCCTACCGGCTAACGCAACCTGATGGGGGCAGCGAAGGACTCGCCACCGGGTACTACGAACCCCTGCTGCGCGACAGTCGCACCCAGACCCCGCGCTACCGCTTTCCGCTCTATGGCGTGCCTGATGACCTGCTGATTTTGGACTTGCCTGCATTTAACGCGGAGCCCCGCGACACTCGCGCACGGGCCCGGCTCGACGGCCGCCGCGTCGTACCGTATTTCGATCGTGCACAGATCGAGTCGCCAGCCACCCCGCTGCGTGGCCGCGAAATCGCCTGGGTCGACGATCCGGTGGAATTGTTTTTTCTGCAGATCCAGGGGTCTGGGCGTCTCGAACTTGAGGGCGGCGGAGTCATGCGCGGCGGTTTCGCCGACCACAATGGTCATCCCTACCGCTC
>JAJTHX010000258.1 GCA_021300125.1 Betaproteobacteria bacterium
GGCCGACGGCAAGGTGTCCGGCTATGGCCGAATCGGCGGGCGCGAAGCCGCGGTGATCTCCAACGATTTCACCGTGAAGGGCGCTTCCAGCGCGCAGATCAACATCAAGAAACTCAAGCAGATGAAAGCCGTCGCCAGAAAGCGCGGCATTCCGCTGGTCTTCCTCGGCGAATCCACCGGCGCGCGCATGCCCGACGTGATGGGCGCGGGCTCGATCGGCTCCAAGGACGATCCGCAGGAATACCTGCGCATGCGCGAGGTGCCCTGGGCCGCCGGCGTGCTCGGCCACTGCTACGGTTCCTCGGCCTGGTACGGCTCGATGTCGGATTTCTGCGTGATGCGCAAGGGCGCGATCATGGCGGTGTCCAGCCCGCGGCTGATCTCGATGGCCACCGGCAAGCAGTGCGACGGCGAGGAGCTCGGCGGCTGGCGCGTACATGCCGAGGTCAGCGGCCTGGTCGATCTGGTGGTCGACACCGACGAGCAGGCGATCGACGCGATCAGGCAGTTCCTGTCCTACCTGCCCAGCCACCACCTCGAGCCGCCGCCCGAATACGATGTGCCGGAAGGCTCGGATGACGCGATCCGCGACGTGATGAAGCTGATCCCGGAATCGTCCAACCAGGTCTACGACATGCGCAAGGTGATCCAGTGCATCGTCGACCGCGGCTCGATGTTCGAGATGAAGGCGCGCTTCGGCAAGACCATCGTCACCGCGCTGGCGCGTCTGGACGGCAAGTCGGTGGGCATCATCGCCAACAACCCGCTGTTCAAGGGCGGCGCCATCGACGCCGATGCCTGCCGCAAGGTGCAGGCTTTCTTCGTGCTCTGCGACTCCTTCAACATCCCGATCGTGATGCTGGTTGACCAGCCGGGCTTCCTGATCGGCATGGAAGGCGAGCAGCAGGGCGTCACCGGCAAGGTCATGAACTGGCTCAATGCGATGACGCTGGTGACCGTGCCGAAAATCTCGGTGATCCTGCGCAAGAGCTACGGCTTGGCGGTGTCCAATATGGGTGCAGGCGGCAACACCGACGAGGTCGCCTGCTGGGTGACGGCGGAAGTGAGTTTCATGAAACCGGATTTCGGCGCCAAGGTGGTGTTCGGCGTGGACCCCGAGAAAGAACCGGAAAAATTCAAGGAAGCCGTCGCGAAGATGTCCAGGGGCACCTCCCCTTACGACATGGCGGCGATCTACACCGCGCAGGACGTGATCGACCCGCGCGACACCCGCAGCTGGCTGATCCGCATGCTTGAGGTACACCGCATGCGCATGAGCAACGGCGTGGGGCAGCACCTGATGCGGACCTGGCCCACCAGCTTTTAAGGTTTCCCTGCCAAACCGCCAGACCTGCCCTGACGGCGTCATCTGCTGCGTTGCTCCTCGCCTTACCGTGGGGTAATGTCTCGTCGCAGCCTCGCAGATTCCTTGTCAGGGCTGCGTCTGGCGATTTTTCAGGGCGCCTCGATTCTTCTTAATGCCGTAGAAAACCAAATGAAATCCAGAGACAGCACCCTCACCCTCCGCTCCGTCGAAGCCGTTCCCGTCGTGGTGCCGCTGCTGCATCCGATCAAATGGGCGCGCGGCGAGATCAAGGACATCGACAACGTGATCGTCGTGGTCACGCTCTCCGACGGGACCCAGGGCATTGCCGATGCCCCGCCGCGGCCGACCATCTACGGCGAGACCCAGCAATCCATCGTCACCATCATCCGCGACCACTTCGCGCCGAGGCTGCAGGGGCTCAATGCCTTCGACTTCAACGGCCTGTGGGCGGTAATGGATCAGTTCGCCGGCAATCCGGCGGCCAAGTCCGCGATCGACATGGCACTCTACGACGCCCAGGCCAAGCACCTCGGCATCACCTGCGCCGAACTGCTTGGCGGCACGCCGAAGGCGTTGCCGGTGAACCGCCGGCTCATGCTGGGCTCGAACAAGGAAATGCTGTCCGAGGCCGAACGCATGATCAAGCGCTACGGCTTCAAGGCGTGGAAGGTGAAGTGCGGTATCGACAAGCAGCGCGACTTCGCGCTGCTGCGCGCGCTGCGCAAGCTGGTCGGCGACGACCACGAGATCACCATCGACTGCAACCAGGGCTATTCCTCGCAGGACCTGCTCGAAATGAGCCCGTACTTCGAGGAAGTGAACGTCGCGCTGATCGAGGAGCCGATCCCGATGCGCGACGGCCCCGGCAAGCGCTTCTGCGCCGAGCGCACCACGATCCCGATCTCCGGCGACGATTCCTGCATGACCCCGGACGATGTGCTGCATGAACTCAAACTCGGCGGCATCCGCGCACTGGTGATCAAGTGCGCGCGCACCGGATACACCCGTTCGCGCCAGATCCTCGCCCTCGCGCAGTCGTACTACACGCCGGCGCACAACGGCACCCAGGCCGACATGCAGATCGGCTGTGTGGCCGCCGCGCATTTCGCCAGCACCTACCGCACGCCGCATGCGCATGAGTTCTCCAGCTTCATCGACGCCAAAGACCATGTCGCGAACGAAGAACCGGTGATCAAGGGCGGGCTGCTGCAGCTGCCGCCAGGGCCGGGTATCGGCATGACCCTCGATGCCCGCAAGCTCAAACGCTATTGTATTGATTTATAAGGTTTTTTATGGCACAGGATTTATGACGCGCTGGCCGCTGTGGATCGCGCGAGCCGCCTGCGTGCTGGCCGTGCTCGCGGCAGGCGCGGGTCTTGCCCGCGCTGACGACGCGTTGATCGGCCGTGACTGCCTCAAAGACCCGCGCGGCAACGAACTGCAACTGTTCATCGAGAACGACTCCTTCGGGGCGACCGACCAGTACTACACCAATGGCCTCAAGCTCGGCCTTGGCGTGCGCGGCGAGTGCCTGTACAACTTGTTCAAAAAAACTTCCGACGAGCTGCTTAAAACCATCCGCGAACTGGGTGGCTCCGACATCGGCAAGGCCAGCAATTTCGGCCTGTTCATCGGGCAGAACCTGTACACGCCGCGCGACATCAGCATCGCAGCTCCCCAGCCGTTTGACCGGCCCTGGGCGGCCTGGGCCTACATCGGCACCGTGGCGCAGGTGGTCACCGATCAGCGCCTGCACACCGTCGAAGTCGACCTCGGTGTCGTCGGGCCGCCGGCGCTGGGCAAACAGGTGCAGACCTTCTGGCACGAACAGGTTGTTGATGCGCCGACGCCGCGGGGCTGGGGCAACCAGATCCGCGCCGAGCCCGGCATCTTGATCACTTATGTGCACAAGCGCCGCTACGGCGATGCCGACGGCCTGCAACTGATTCCCCACGCGGGATTCAGCACCGGCACCATCATGACCCATGTCCGCGCCGGCGGCCTGCTGCGTTACGGCCGGCGCATGACCGGCTTCGGCCCCGACGGCATCGAGCCCGGCGGCGCGATGCTCAAGAACACCCGCGCTGACGATGGCGCCGGCGGTGACCGGGAATGGTTCGTCTTCGGCGGCGTCGATGCGCGCCTGATCGGGCACAATATCTTCCTCGACGGATCGCTGTTTCGCGA
>JAJTHX010000261.1 GCA_021300125.1 Betaproteobacteria bacterium
TGAAAAGATCTACGACCTGCACACCATCATCACCGTCATCTGCTTCGTGATTTTCGTCGGTGTCTTCGCCTTCATGTTCTACGCCGTGTTCAAGCACCGGAAGTCGGTTGGCCACAAGGCTGCGCAGTTCCACGAAAACACTGCGGTCGAGGTGGCGTGGACGCTGATCCCCTTCGTGATCCTGATCGCCATGGCGGTGCCTGCGACCGGCACGCTGATCGCGATGCGCGACACCTCCGAGCCCGATCTGACGATCAAGGCCACCGGCTACCAGTGGAAATGGGGCTATGACTACCTGAAAGGCGAAGGCGAGGGCATCAGCTTCTACAGCACCCTGTCCACGCCTCGCGCACAGATTGACGGCACCGACATTGCCGGGCGCAAAGCCAATCCGAACTACCTGCTCGAGACCGACAACCACGTGGTGGTGCCAGCGGGCAAGAAAGTGCGCATCCTGACCACTGCCGCTGACGTGATCCACGCCTGGTACGTGCCGGCGCTGGCGGTCAAGCAGGATGCGGTGCCCGGTTTCATCCGTGACACCTGGTTCAAGGCCGAGAAGCCCGGCATCTACCGCGGCCAGTGCGCAGAACTCTGCGGCCGCGATCACGGCTTCATGCCGATCGTGGTCGAGGTGATGGAGCCGGCCCAGTACACCGCCTGGGTGGCCCAGCAGCAGAAAAAAATGGCGGCCAGCAAGGTTGACCCGAACAAGACCTGGACCCTTGAAGACCTGAAAGCGCACGGCGAGAAAATCTACGCCCAGAACTGCCTGGCCTGCCATCAGGCCACCGGCATGGGTGTGCCCGGTGCCTTCCCGGCGCTGGCCGGTTCGAAGATAGTTCTTGGCCCCAAAGCAGACCAGATCAAGCTGCTGCTTGCCGGCAAGCCCGGCACCGCGATGGCTTCCTACAAGCAACTGTCCGACGTCGATCTCGCCGGCGTGATCACATACACCCGCAACGCCTGGTCGAACAAGACCGGCGAGGCGGTCGCCCCCGCCGAGATCAAGGCCGCACGCAACTGACACCAGGCTCCAGGAGAACGCAATGGACGCAGCTCACGCCCCCACCCACGGCCACGCGCACGAAGACGACCACGGCCACAAGCCCAGCGGCATCATGCGCTGGGTGAAATCGACCAACCACAAGGACATCGGCACGATGTACCTGTGGTTCAGCTTCACCATGTTCCTGGTTGGCGGCGTGATGGCGCTGATCATCCGCTCCGAGCTGTTCCAGCCAGGACTGCAGATCGTCCAGCCGGACTTCTTCAATTCCATGACCACCTACCACGGCCTGATCATGGTGTTCGGCGCGATCATGCCGGCCTTTGTCGGCTTCGCGAACTGGCTGATCCCGATGCAGATCGGCGCGCCCGACATGGCGTTTCCGCGCATGAACAACCTGTCGTTCTGGCTGTTGCCGCCGGCCGCCTTGTTGCTTGTCGGCGCGCAATTCATGCCCGGCGGCGGTGCCGGCGTGGGCTGGACCATGTATGCGCCGCTGTCGACCCAGGCCGGCCCGGCGATGGACCTCACCATCTTCGCCGTGCACATCCTCGGCATCTCGTCGATCATGGGCTCGATCAACATCATCACCACCATCCTCAACATGCGCGCCCCCGGGATGACGCTGATGAAGATGCCGTTGTTCTGCTGGACCTGGCTGATTACCGCCTACCTGCTGGTGGCCGTGATGCCGGTGCTCGCCGGCGCGGTGACGATGACGCTGACCGACCGCCACTTCGGTACCCACTTCTTCAATGCAGCCGGCGGCGGCGACCCGGTGCTGTACCAGCACATTTTCTGGTTCTTCGGGCATCCCGAGGTCTACATCATCGCGATCCCGGCTTTCGGCGTGGTGTCGCAAGTGATTCCGGCGTTTTCGCGCAAGCCCCTCTTCGGTTACGCCTCGATGGTTTACGCAACGGCTTCAATCGCGATCCTGTCGTTCATGGTCTGGGCGCACCACATGTATACCGCCGGCATGCCGGTTGAAGCGCAGCTCTACTTCATGTATGCGACCACACTGATTGCGGTGCCCACCGGCGTCAAGGTCTTTAACTGGGTGGCGACGATGTGGAAAGGCTCTCTTACCTTCGAGACGCCGATGCTGTTCGCGATCGGCTTCCTGTTCCTTTTCACGCTGGGCGGATTCACGGGGCTGGTGCTGTCGATCGTCCCGGTGGACGTCCAGTTGCATGACACCTACTACGTGGTTGCCCATTTCCACTACGTCATGGTCGCCGGCGCCCTGTTTTCGGCCTTTGCCGGCATCTACTTCTGGCTGCCGAAATGGACCGGCAGGATGTATGACGAAACCCTCGGCAAGTGGCACTTCTGGCTGTCGCTGGTGTTTTTCAACGTCACTTTCTTCGTCCAGCACTTCCTCGGTCTGGCCGGCATGCCGCGCCGCATCCCCGACTATGCCGTCCAGTTCACCGAGTTCAACATGATCTCCTCGATCGGTGCCTGGGGCTTCGGCCTGTCGCAGCTGCTGTTCCTCTACATCGTGATCAAGTGCATCCGCAGCGGGGAGAAGGCCCCGGACAAGCCCTGGGAGGGCGCTGATAGCCTGGAGTGGACGCACCTGCCGACCCCGGCGCCCTGGCACAGCTTCGAAAAGCCGCCGGTCCTGAAGTAATTTCCATGGTCCCAGCCGAAGTCAAGCGCAACAACCGGCGCACGGCCACAGTACTGTGGCTGATCGTCGCCGGTTTCTTCTTCGGCGTGATGATCAAGTATTACCTGCTTGCACGATGAACAAGGAAAGAGCCAACCGCCGCCTGCTTTCCCGCCTTTCCGTGTTCGCGGTGGCGATGTTCGGTTTCGGCTTCGCGCTGGTGCCGTTCTACGAAAAGATCTGCGAAGTCACCGGCATCAACAACCTGATCAAGCCGGCCGCTGCGGTCGAGAA